>PLQW01000001.1 GCA_003160215.1 Acidobacteriaceae bacterium | reverse complement strand
TTTTGCCGACGCCGGGAGGGCCGTAGCACAGGCCGATGTAACGGTATCGCTTGCAGGCGTCGCAGAATTCCCAGAACCTGTAATACTCATCCGTAAGGACAAAGTTTTCGGTCCAGTGCTTAATAATCATGCCGGTACCGCTTCAGGCGCACCTTGGGCGCGGTGACCGGGGCGGGCTTCTCCGGCTCCTGCGATGCCGACCAGCGCCGGGCTTCGAGCAGCGAATCCACCTTGCGTTTGCGTTCCTCAAGCGTCTGGCGCAGCTCGCGCCGCCGCCGATCCCGCGCCCGGACGATATCGCGCAAGGGCACTGTCTCGCCCGCCAGCTCCTGGCACACGGCGCGGCAGAGGAATGTATCGCGGTGAAAGACCCGGATCTCAGCCATATCACGGGGGTCGTAGCGCAGAAGCACTTCTTCCCCTACATAGGCCGCAAGCGTCGGATCGATATAGCGCATCCCCGTGAAATGGATTCCATCGGGACGCACAAACCGCGTGGAACGGTAAGCAGGAGTAAGTCGAGCTTCTCCAGCGATTCGGGCATCTGCGGCAGAAATCCCCCCGCTTCCCAGCGGGCCTGCGGTGCCTGGCCTGTCGTTCGATGCGCGGTGACCTGGTACTCGTGAACCAGGTAGTTTTCAATTTCCTGCGACAGGTCAGCAAGGGAGAGCACAGCACGTCTTTCCGATTCGCGCCGAGCGTATCCCGGCAGCCGTGAAAGTAGCACCTGCGAAATGGAATTGAAAAACCGCTCAATCTTTCCCCGGCCACGGGGGCGCCCCACAGCAGAAAAGACAAGCCGCACCTTGAGGTCTGCCGCTACCTGCTCAATATGGGGTTTTTTGCATATCCCCGCAAAAACCATCAATCCAGATTGGGGTTTGGGGTACGGGCAGTATCGGGGTCATCGCAGAGGATATTCAAAACCCTACGCTGAGGACTGTGACTTGCGTGTCGTTTCGGCGAGGAGTCTATCCTGAAAAGCGGTTTTGCAGGAAGGCGGGAATATCGCGTCCGCCCTGGGTCACGGCCACGATCTCTACGGGCCGGGATGCGGCGCGATAGATGACGAGGTAAGCGCCCACGGGCCAGAACAGAACCGGGTAAGCGGTCAGGTCCTCGCGCTTATGGCCTATGCCGGGGCTGTCCCCGATGGCGTCAAACGCATCGAATAGCTTGCCTATCCACTGGTCGGCGGCGTCGACATTATCCTTGGCGATATAGTCCCAGATGCCATCCAGATCCAGGTCGGCATCCTCGCTCAGGATATACTGCGTCACGCCTTGGCTTTCCGGCGCTGCTCGGACTTACGCTTGAGCCGGGCGCGGGCATCCGCCGGGGAGACATGCTGGCCACGGTCAAGCGTGTCCAGACGGCGGCCAAGCTCCTGGTTGAACCCGGCAAGCTGGACGGAGCGCGCCTGGTCATGCTCTTCAAGCAGCCGGAGCGCTTCCCTGACCACTTCGCTTGCGGAGTTGTAGCGTCCCGAGTCCACTTTGGCGCTCACGAATTTTTCAAGCTCGGTAGTAAGAGACACATTCATGGGGTTATGCTCCTATTGTCTCACTCTAGCGCCGATAACAATGATTGTCAATCTTTGGTATCTGATGTTTTGGCCACTCATTCGGACAATCGCAATATATTCGTTGCCAGGAGCAAAGTTACGGGTGTGTATCCCGCGAACAGGTTCAACCCAACCGTGAAGTCTGAGCGGTAGCCCGATAAATCGTCGCCTTGTGCACACCAAAAGTCTTAGCAACTTCTCTGGCTGACTTGCCTTCTTCCAGCAGCCGTCTTGCCAGTACTGTCTGATCCAAGCTCAGGCTGGAAGGACGTCCAAAGCGGACTCCGCGCTTCATGGCTGCGGTTCTGCCGGTACCTGTGCGCTCGCGGATCAGCTCCCGCTCGAACTCTGCAAGCCCGGCAAAGACAGTGAGCACCATGCGCCCTGCGGGCGTGGTTGTGTCTGCCCATGGCTCGGAGAGGGATTTGAGCCCGGCTCCGGCCTGAGCGATTACATCGGAGATTTCCAGCAGATCGCGCGTTGAGCGAGCCAGACGGTCAAGCTTCCACACAATGACGGTATCGCCGTCACGGATATGCTCCAGCATCTTCGCAAGCTCAGGGCGCTGTCGATGCGCCCCGGATACTTTCTCCTGAAAGACGCGCTTGCATCCGGCCTGCTTCAGTTTCTGTTGCTGGATTTCGAGCTTCTGGTCTTCGGTGGATACGCGGGCGTAGCCAACATACATGGGAATACTAAAAGTAGTTGCAAATATCGTCGCGGAACATTAGCGTTTCGCGCCTATGTTTAGCAACAACAAAAATCGAGCGCTTCTGCGGAGCCGTCTTTTTTCGCAAAACTTAGGAGATTTGCGACATGGATAAAGCGACGGACAATCCCGGCAAGCGTCTTGTCATCCTCGCTCAGGAGGAAATCGATGCGCTCTATGGGCTTCCGCGCTTTACGCAGGAAGAGCGCGATGAATATTTCACGCTGTCAGCTCAGGAGAAAGAGGCGCTCGGGCAACTGCACTCCCTCAAGTCCAAAGTGTTCTTCGTGCTTCAATTGGGCTACTTCAAGGCATCCCACATGTTTTTCGTCTTTGGCCTGAAGGATATAGAAGAGGATGCTGCCTATGTGTGGGACAAATATTTTCCCGCCTTCGATGATGCCGATCCGGAGATTGCCGAAGCTACGCGCTTAAAGCAGCAGAGGCTGATTCTCGACCTTTACAAGTACCGGAATGCAGACGCGGCGATACGCAGGACGTTGGAGGCACGCGCCCAAAAGTCGGCGGCAGTGTGCGGAAAGCCTATTTATGTATTTCGGGAACTGATGCATCACCTGGCGGAGCAGCGTATCGTTCCTCCGGGATACAGCGTCATGCAAAATATTGTCGGCAGCGCGCTCGCGAAAGAGCAGCGCCGTCTGGCGGACATCGCATATAAACAGGTTGATCCGACAGCGAAGGAAGCCCTGAATCGCCTGCTTGAGGATACAACGGGATTGCATGAAATCACCCTGCTCAAGCGCGACCCGAGGGACTTCAGCCATCACGAAATCCGGCGCGAGGTCGAGCGCGGTGAGCAGATGCGTGCGCTGTATGATCTGTCGCAGAAACTAATGAAATGGGAGTTCCCCCGGCTCTGCCGGGGAGGCAGTCAAACTTTGAGAATTCCGGGAGTATACCTCCCGCTGGTGCCTTCGTTTTTGCCGAAGCCCGTTGCCTCACGAGCCTCGTGCCGTTGCAGTTGCTTTTGTTTTTCACCGGTTGCGATCAGGCCCCTTTGAGGGGCCAGCAACCGTAAAGCCTCCGGCTCTGCCGGAGGATACTTACTGCCGCACTTGTGCATCTCCAACGAGAACATCAAATATTATGCATCGCTCGTAGATTATTACTCCGTCCACCGGCTCCGGCAGTTAAGTGAGTCCACGGTTTATATCTATCTCCTCTGTTTCATTCAGCACCGCTATCAGAAATTGCACGACAATCTGATTCAGAGCCTGCTTCATCATGTCCGCAGGCATGTTGAGAACGCCAAGGCCGCCGCAAAGGAACTGATTAGCGATTTTCGTGTTGCTACCAATGCTGACATGCCAAGGGGGGCCCAGATTCTTAAGCTATTCACGGATGAAAGCATTGCCGGAGGCGAGCCGTTTGAGGAAGTGCGTCGCAAAGCCTTTGCCTTGCTTTCTCCCACAAGACTGGACGCCGTGGCCGAATGTATGACCACCAAGGCACGATTCGATGAAAAGGCGTTTGAATGGCAACATCTCGACAAAGCCGCGCAGCGGTTCAAGCTCAATCTCCGTCCTATCCTTCAGGGCGTCCATTTTGCCGCGATGGCGGCCGAGGATCCGCTTATCGAAGCTATGCGCTTCTTGGAGGAAGCCTCCCGAAGCGGCAAGCCCCTGACGGCTTACAGAGAACAGGACATTCCGCTGCAATGGGTGCCGGGAAAAATGAAGCGCTATCTGTACGAGAGAGACGGCAGAGGCCGCAAACTGCTTGCGGATCGCTATGAGTTTCTACTCTATCGCCAACTCCGCAATGGCGTCGAGGCCGGTGATGTCTTTTGCGCCAACAGTGTGCGCTTCCGCAGCATAAAGGACGATCTCCTCGACGAAGAGCTATGGCGAAATGAAAAGAACAGGCTGATTGCCGAGGCGGGGCTCAAGGTACTCCAGCAGCCGATTGAAAAGCACCTGGCGGAGTTGAAAGAGCAACTGGAGATACGCCTCGCCGAGGTCAACCGGCGGATCGCCACCGGCGAGAACACCCACTTCAAGCTCAAGGGAGGTGGCCGCTGGACACTGGAATATCCGAGCGACGGCGAAGAAACCAACCATCGTTTCTTCGACCAATTACAGCAGACCGATCTGAACAGCGTCCTCTCTTTTGCCGACCGGCAATGCGGATTCAGGGGCGCTTTCACACATCGCCTTGGCCGCTTCGCCAAGCAAGCGCTGGATAAATCCGCTTTAAGCGCCAGTCTGGTAGGCTGGTGCTTTTGGCAAGTTGGTTT
>PLQW01000150.1 GCA_003160215.1 Acidobacteriaceae bacterium | reverse complement strand
TCATCTTCCGGACAGTACTGTATGCGCATAAGGCCGCGTAGCCTAGTAAAGGCCAGAACTTGGTGTAAGCTAGATAAGTCCATAGCAGGGTGAACGCCAAGAAAAGAGTTCCCCAAACTGCCATCCCGATTCTCTGGATGGGCGTCGCATGTGCCGAGCCCTTAAGTAGAAGGCCGTCAAACAACGCCCCGTTCCTCAGGGTATCCGGCCACACGGTGTTTCGCTGCCTGGCATTAACTTCATCCGCCAACGAAGTCCTCCGGCGCCTCATCAACGTCTCCTACAGTTTTTGGAAGCAGTTTTCATGTTCCTCTTTACAAACTACGGCACGGCGTCTTTTGCAGCACCTGTGCATCCAACCCATTGCCACACATAGAAAGTTAGGGCTCCCGTCGCGTATGCCAGCGTGATGTACAAATAAGCCGTCGATTCCAACTGATCGCCACAATTCGGGTAAGAAGACCTTCCGAAGAAATGAGAAATTGCCGCTCGCATACCGCTGTCGTTCGCGTTAATCCATCTGTTCATCCGGTACGCCACATAGAGCGACTGCGGTAGCCAAACCCAAAATGAGGCACTAGACCTGTACCTCCACCGGCTGAGAGCACCCGCTATGACGGCCATGGCAACCGGCAATGGATAGTAGGGCTGCATGACCAATCGGACGCGGAGAGCTGGGCTGATCAATGGCCGTATGAACGGCGTATACAGCAGAAGCCCCGTCGTTACGCCCACCGCCACTGTGGATAGTATCCACTCTCGTGCAAAGGCCCAAATGCTCCGGGAAAAACTAGCCAAGCTATCTCCGTTCGATCGCGGGCTCCAACGCTTAGAATTTATATCTCCAGCAGTTAGCAGCGTTTGCAAGATAATCGACAATCAAGGACAAGAAATCCATCTGTGGATTACCAGGCTGTCCCGCGTCGACACGAGGGTCACCCGGCACCTCCGGCACGCCAGAATCCTTAGGTGAGAGTATGCAGGACCATGCACTCGGAACAAACGGCTTTGGCTGCGGGCCAATCTTGACTGGCTCCGGACCCTTTATACATGGCCCTTTGGTGCAATCAGGTTTCTTCAGTTGCGCTGGCGCGGGGAACGAGCGACTGTTCATCATGCATGTGATGGGCGTGAGATCACAATTTTGGCCGCCGAACACGACGTTAGAAGCTGATCCGATAGGTACGAGCTGCCAACTACCGGTAGGTTCACCGTTGGGGTCAGGCACCCATTGATTTTGGTAGGCTTGGTTATTGGCCCCGATAACGCAATTGGGTTGGTTCGGCGGGCAGACTCCCAACGCGCCGCCACCGAGCCCGCCGATGCTCCCACAGGACACATCGATGCCATCCACGCTGCACGGAGATCCGCCGCCGTAGTATCCGCCTCCGCCCCCGCCACCTGCACCGGGACCGCCTGGTCCGAAGCATCCGCCCGTCCACCAGCAGTCATCGCGGTATAGTCCGAACGGGTCTGCGGCGTTGAGCGGGTTGTTACCCACATAGGCATACCTGTTCCAGGTCTGCGGGTTGGTGAGGTCCACGGCGGCCAAGCCTGCCGGATCGGGCACCAGCCAGCGTCCCTGCGACTGACCGTATTCGCGGAACGTGAAGTCGTACAGCCCAGGTAATGTTCCCATCGGCTGGCCAGTGAACACCCGATCGCTCGTGCCTATTCCTGCATAGTTCTCGGCGTACGGCGCATAGGCCCCATCAAAGTACACTGTACCGCTCGGCGTGGCGGAGAACCGGTTCGTGCCCAGCCAGTCGGAATGGCGGTAATACTGCAGTCCGCTGCCGTTGTACACCGCCTTCATGCCCGCCACCATCGGATCGATGTACTTGATCAGCGTCGTTCTGTTCATGTAGGCGAACTTCTGACCGTTCGGCGAGTAGAGGGTTTGCGTGTACGTGCTGCCACTCTGGATTTGCGCTAGCCGGTTGAACGCATCAAACGTCGTTGCGTTCCCATTGACCTTAATTTGCCGGCCTTCGGCATCGTAGCTGTAGGTGTCGCCCAAGTTGTCTTGCGTCATGTTGCCCACTCGTTCATCGGTCAAGCTTGTACCCAGCCTCTCGCCAGAGACGGGCGAGAAGGATGGGGCACCCAGCACCCCAGATTTTTCCTTGGCTCGAAAGGGGGGCCACCCTATTTCTCACTGGCAACTAACTACTGGCAACTGCTGACTACTGGCAACCGCCTACTGCCCCAAGATCTGAAAGAACCGAATGATCGACTCGATCCCACGATAGAAGTTCGGGATGTGAAACTTCTCATTGGGGGCGTGCAAATTGTCGTCGGGCAGACCCATGCCCATCATGATGCTGGGAATCTTCAGGTCTTCCTCGAACTGGGTCACGATCGGAATGGAACCGCCCGAGCGAATGTACACGGTGTCTTTCCCGAAGATCTCGTGCATGGCTTCCACCGACGCGCGCGCGAACTTGTTGTCGGTATTCACGACGCACGCCGGGCCCTTGCTGTGCACCGTGATGTTGATCTGGATGCCCTTGGGCGTCAGCTTCTTCACGAACTCGGTGTACTTCTTCAGGATGTCGTCCGGGTCCTGCTTGGGCACCAGCCGCATCGAGACTTTGGCCGACGCGCGCGCCGGAATCACCGTCTTCGCGCCGGCAGCGACGAAGCCGCCTGGCATGCCGTGTACCTCCAGCGTGGGACGCGCCCACGTGCGATACATCACCGAGTAGCCCGGCTCGCCGGTCAGCACGCTCGATCCCACTTCCGCCTTGCGATAGTCCTCTTCGTTGAAGGGCAGACGCTCCCAGGCTTTCAGTTCGTCGGCGGTCGGCTTCTGCACGTCGTCGTAGAAACCGGGGATGAGAACTTTGCCGTCGGCATCTTTCAGCTTGCTGATGATCTCGACCAGCGCGAACAGCGGGTTGGGTGCCGCTCCGCCGTACACGCCAGAGTGCAAATCGCTCTTCGCTCCCTGCGCTTCGATCTCGGTGTACACCAAGCCGCGCAGTCCGACGCACAGCGTAGGAAGATCGGGAGCGAACAGCTCGGTGTCGGTGACCAGCGCGAAGTCGGCCTTCAGCTTGCCTGAGCTTGCGTTCTTCTTCACGAACTCTTCAATGCTCTCGCCGCCCACTTCTTCTTCGCCCTCAAAGATGACGCGCACATTGATGGGCAACTTGCCGTCGCCCGTCTTGAACAGCGACTCAAAAGCTTTGAGCTGCATCCAGAGCTGGCCCTTGTCGTCAACGGCGCCGCGCGCGTAGATGTTGTGATTGCGCTCGGTGGGCTCGAACGGCGGAGTGTTCCACTCGTCCAGCGGCTCGGCGGGCTGCACGTCGAAGTGCGCGTAACACAGCGCCGTGGGCTTGTCCGAGGCGTGCAGCCAGTCCGCATAAACCAAGGGATGGCCTTGCGTGGCAATGATCTCGACATGCTCGAAGCCGATGCGCTTCAGATCGTTGGCCACCACTTCGGCGGCCTTGCGCACATCGCCTTTGTGCTCTTCGGCGGTGCTGATGCTGGGGATGCGAAGCAAATCTTTCAACTCGTCGAGAAAGCGTTTCTGGTTCTCGCGTGCGTAGGAAACGGCTGCGGATGACATAGGGAAAAAGTTCTCCTTCCAGAGATGGACCAGCTTGCGTGCTACTGCTCGCAAACATTGGTGGGCAAACCCCAAAGTATATCGCAACCGAGGCAGTGAGTTTGTGACGCGTGAGAGCGGCATCGGGTGCCCCACTCAAGCTTCCTTTGCTTGCGTGAGCCTTTCCTACTTCACCGCTATGTTCACCAGCCTGCCCTTCACCACCAACACCTTCACGATCTCTTTGCCGGCAATGGCGGCTTTGACCTTTGCGTCGGCGAGCGCGAGTTCGCGCACCTGCACCTCCTCGGCGTCGGCGGGGATGGTGACGCGGCTGCGAATCTTGCCATTCACCTGGATCGCGATCTCGACTTCTTCTTCCTTCGCCAGCGCGGGATCGTACTGCGGCCACGGCGCGCGCAACAGGTCGGAGGTTTCGCCCAGCATCTCCCACAGCTCATGCGTGAGATAGGGCGCGAACGGCGCCAGCATCAGCACCAGCTTGCGCTGCGCATCGGCCACCAGCGCCGGGGAGGCCTCCGGCTCACCGCGCTGAACGCTGTCTTCATACGAGTACATCTCGTTCAGCAATTCCATGATTGCCGCAATCGATGTGTTGAAGTGCCACCGTCCGCCGAAATCTTCCGTCACTCGCCGGATGGTCTGGTGCAATTTGCGCTGCATCTGGCGCGCCGCGGGCGACAACTGTCCTCCATCGCGACTGGCCGGCGGTGTTCCGTTTGGCGGCGCATTGCGCGCGACGAACCGGTACACCCGCGACAGGAACCGGCTGATGCCTTCCACGCCAGCGTCTTGCCAGTCGAGATCGCGGTCGGGCGGCGAGGCGAACAGCGTGTACATGCGCGTCGAGTCCGCGCCATAGCGTCCGACCATGTCGTCGGGCGACACCACATTGCCCAGGCTCTTCGACATCTTTGCGCCGCCCTTGATCACCATGCCTTGGGTAAATAGGCGCTCGGCCGGCTCGGAATTCTTCACCAGGCCCATATCGCGCATCACCTTGGTCCAGAAGCGCGAGTAGATGAGGTGCAGGATGGCGTGCTCGACTCCGCCAATGTACTGATCGATAGGAAACCAGTATCCCACAGTGTCAGAGTCGAGGGGCTTGGTATCGAGATCGGGATTGGTGTAGCGATAAAAGTACCAGGACGAATCGACGAAGGTGTCCATGGTGTCGGTCTCGCGGCGCGCCGGGCCACCGCACTTCGGACAGCTCACCTTGACGAACTCCGGCACCTTGCCCAGCGGCGATCCACCCGCCAAGGTGATGTCCACGTTGTCCGGCAACAACACCGGCAGGTCCTTCTCGGGGACGGGCACGATGCCACATGCCGGGCAGTAGATCATGGGGATCGGCGTGCCCCAGTAGCGTTGCCGGCTGACTCCCCAATCCTTCAAGCGATACGTTACTGTTGCCTTGCCAAAGCCGTGATCTCCCGCAAACTTCGACATCTTGACGATCGCCTCCTGGCAAGGCATTCCGGTGTATTCGCCGGAGTTGATCACCAGGCTGTTCGTCTCCGTGAACGGCAAGACCGGCTCGTCGGGCTCACCATTGGGCGCGTCTCCCTCGCGACGCGGCAAGATCACCACGCGAATGTCGAGGTCGTACTTCTTGGCAAACTCGTAGTCGCGCTCGTCGTGCGCCGGGACCGACATGATGGCGCCGGTGCCGTAGTCGAGCAGAACGTAGTTCGCCACCCAGATGGGCACTTGCTCGCCGTTGAACGGATTCAGCGCAAAGCGCTCGGTGAAGACGCCATGCTTTTCGATGGCGCCGATGTCGCCAACCTCCTTCGCCTTGCGCTGCTCGGCAATCAGCTCTTCCACTTTGGCCAGCAGGTCTGGATCGTTGGCGATCAGGTCGGTCACTAGGGGATGCTCGGGCGCCAACTGCAACGAGGTCGCGCCGTAGATCGTATCCACGCGCGTGGTGAAGACGGAAATCTTGTCGCCAGCCGGTCCGGCGGCGCCATCGAGTTTGAAGTCAACCAGCGTGCCTTCGCTGCGGCCGATCCAGTTGCGCTGCATGGTGCGCACCTTCTCCGGCCATCCTTGCAGAGTATCTAAACCCTGCAACAGTTCGTCGGCGTACTTGGTGGTGCGCAGGAACCATTGCTCCAGTTCGCGCTGCTCGACGGGCGTGTTCTCATGGCGCCAGCAGCAACCGTTGGGCAGCACCTGCTCATTGGCCAACACGGTCGCGCACTCGGGACACCAGTTGACTTTGCTCTTCTTGCGATACGCCAGGCCTTGCTCGAAGAACTTGAGGAAGAACCACTGGTTCCAGCGGTAGTACTCCGGCAGGCAGGTGGCGATTTCCTTCGACCAGTCGTAGGCAAAGCCGAGGCGCTTCATCTGCACCTTCATGCTGGCAATGTTGTGCAGCGTCCATTGGCGCGGCGGAGTCTGGTTCTGGATGGCCGCGTTCTCGGCGGGAAGTCCGAACGCGTCCCAGCCCATGGGATGAAGCACGTTGTGGCCCTGCATCCACATGTAGCGCGCCAGGGCATCGCCGATGGCGTAATTGCGCACGTGTCCCATGTGCAGCACGCCGGAGGGATAGGGCAGCATCTCCAGCACGTAGTATTTTCTGCGAGTGCTGCTCGGCGGCTCGGCGCGATAGAGATCGGGATTCTGCGCCCAGCGATCGAACCATTTCTGCTCGATCGCCTGCGGGTCGTAGCGCTCGGCACGGCCGGCGGTTTGGGTCTGCGTTTCCGTATTCGGCTCTTGGATTTTGGAGTCGGCCATAAGTGTCTTTCGATGCGCTTGGGGTGAACCTCGATTTTACAACGTGGAGGCGGGTGATCTGCGTTTGCCACCCGGCAACGCCTTCGCATCGGCGACCAACCTCTTCAATGTGTTCACGTTTGCAAGATCGTCCAGAGGCTCGTCAATCGGCGTCTCCGCAATGAAGGCCGTCACGGTCAAGCGGGGATCGTTCAGCAGACGCCGGAATGGCTCCAATCCTATCGATCCCTTACCAATGTGCTGATGCCGGTCGAGCTTCGAGCCGCGCGCCGCCTTGGCATCGTTGCAATGCCAGACGTACACCTGCTTCAGCCCAATCGTCCGCTCCAGTTGATCGAGGGTCTCCGCGAACCCGGCTTCGCTCACAATGTCGTAGCCTGCAACGTGGGTGTGGCAGGTATCGATGCACGCCCCTGCAGGCACGAAGTCGCTTAACAAGTACAGCAACTCTGCAATTTGTTCGAAGTTACCGCCGAGAGAGAACTCCGATCCGGCGGTGTTTCCGATGAGGATGCGCAAATTGCCCGCCGCCAGGTCGAGCCCGTCCACCGCCTGCTCGATGGCCAGCGCGGCCCGCTGCAATCCTTCTTCGCGACTGCTTCCGAGGAACGAGCCGGGATGCAGTACGAGGAACTCGGCGCGGAGCGCCAGCGCACGTTCCACCTCGCCGCGAAAGGCCGCGATGGACTTGGTATGGAACTCAGGATTGCCGCCCGCCAGATTTACCGGGTAGTTGGCATGGATGACCAGCGGGTTCAGTCCGTACTGCGCGCGCAGGCGAGCCCAACGTACCACCATTTGCTTCGCCACTGCAGGCTCATGAATAATCCAGGTGAAGGCCCGCATTACCCGTACCAGCGGAGACACCATCTTGGGGACCTTTCAGCGGGCTCTCGCATCTCCACGCGATTGGGACCCAAGCTTACACCACGAAAATGCCAGGGATTTCCCCCGTTCCGTGGTTTCTCGCTTGACCCGACCAAACTTTTCTGTAAGAGTAACCGAACGCGACTCCTATTGGGGACTTGGCCATGCAACCTGGCTGTTTTGCAACGGTAGAGTTCGATCGCAGTAAACTGATGATAAGCATTGAGGTCACGCTCAACGCCGATCCCACGGCCATCAGTCCCGTGGTTGAGGGCATCATGGAGATGGCGCGCAGGCTTGAATGCGCCGCCGGCAAGGAATTCGAAATCGAAACCGCGCTGCGCGAAGCCCTCGCTAACGCCATTGTTCACGGTTGCAAGAACGACCCCACCAAGAAAGTCCAGTGCTGCGTAGGGTGCGAGGAAGATCGCGGCATGCTGATCGTGGTGCGCGATCCGGGCAGCGGCTTCGATCCTTTCGCCATCCCCGATCCCTGTCGCGCGGAAAACGTATTCTCCAACCACGGCCGCGGCATTTATCTCATCAATCAACTGATGGACGAAGTGAAGTTCGAGCGCAACGGCACCGAAATCCACATGCGCAAGTACTAACTAGCTAGCCGTTAGCAATTAGCCCTTAGCAGTTAGCAACAACGTGTGGATGCTTCTTGCCGGCTTCACAGGCCGCTGAAAAAGTCCCGAGAGCAAGTCTGTCGTCGGCTGAAGCCGACTCCACCCGATAAAAATAAACGGTTTGAACGCGGGCCTGAAGGCCCGCCCTACTCGAACGTCGCTTTTCAGCAGCCTCTTCAGCCCGTATGAGTTGCCGCACGCGTGCGCCGAAGCTGCACGAGCAGGTAGATTGCCGCTGCCGCCATTGGCGGCGAGGACCAGAATCCCGGCGCCGGCCGAGAGAAGGTAACGGCGCTAACCGTTCTGCCGAAGATTGTGGCTAGCGTATGTCCGGCAGCGTTTAACAGCATCACAATAGCGAAGAAATACGCGAAACCCCAGATCCAACGGGCACCGCGAAACACCACAACCGAAAGCCCTAGCAGCACGACGCAGGCTGCGATCAGGCCGAAGAGCCAGTCACGAAATTCGAAGGCCGGCATTGGCCACCAGCCCAATTTCGCCCGCAGTGCGATCACGGTGGGATTGTAGACATCCAGAAAGCCGGTGGTGGCTTCGTCGGTCACATGCAGTGCCAGCGCCAAACACAGTAAGACCCATGCCCAACCGAGCGAGCGATACCGCGGATCGGACGCATACATGGGTGCACCTCCTCGGCATAGGTTGATGCGCGTACGCTGCAGCTGTGGCTACGGTTCCCACGGCCACGGCTGTAGTAAAAAAGGGCGCCAGGTTCGGCAGCCCTTCCTGCAACCGATCGACGAATCGCGCTCAGGACAATTTTTCGACGACTTTCTTGATCCGCTCGAAGGCCCAGAAGATCTCTTCGCGAGTAATAACCAGCGGAGGCGCAATACGGATGACGCGTTCGTGGGTTTCTTTGCACAAGATTCCTAGCGCCTTCAGTGCCTCGCAGTAGGGCCGCGCCGGGACATTCAGTTCAATCCCGATCCACAGGCCTTTGCCGCGGACTTCGCGCACGTGCGGGTTGCTCAACGTTTTCAGCTTGGTAAGGAAGTAGTCACCGAGTTCGGCGGAGCGTTGAATCAGGTTCTCCTTCACTAGCACGCGCAACGCGGAGCGAGCAATCGCGCACGCCAGCGGATTGCCGCCGAAGGTGCTGCCGTGGTCGCCGGGGTGAAATACGTCAAGCACCTCCTTCGACGCCAGCACCGCGGATACCGGGTAGAAACCACCTGACAGCGCCTTGCCCACGATCACGACGTCGGGAGTGATGCCTTCGTGCATATAGGCAAAGAGCTTGCCCGTGCGGCCCAAACCTGACTGAATTTCGTCGGCCATCAGGAGCACGCGGTTCTCACGGCAGATGGCAGCGGCCTCTTTGAGGAATCCCGCGGGCGGGATGATGATGCCGGCTTCTCCCTGGATCGGTTCCACCAGGAAGGCGCAAGTGTTGGGCGTAATCGCCTGGCGTAAAGCCTGCGCATCGCCGAAGGGGATGACCTTGAATCCCGGCGTGAACGGTCCGAAGCCGTCGCGGTACTGCTCGTCGGTCGAAAAGCTGACGATGGTCACCGTGCGTCCATGAAAATTGTTGGAGCACACGATGATTTCGGCTTTGCCGTCGGGAATGCCTTTGAGCTGGTAGCCCCACTTTCGCGCCGCCTTCACGGCGGTCTCCACCGCCTCAGCGCCCGAGTTCATGGGCAACGTCATCTCGAAACCGGTCAGGTCGTGGAGTTCCTGGCAGAGCATGGGCAACTGATCGTTGCGAAAGGCGCGTGAGGTCAGGGTGACCTTGTGCGCCTGCTCGATCATGGCCTTCAGGATTTTGGGATGGCAGTGTCCCTGGTTGACGGCGGAGTAGGAAGCCAGGCAATCGAGATAGCGATTCCCTTCCACGTCATAAACCCAGACCCCTTCGCCGCGTTCGATGACAACGTCGAGCGGATGGTAGTTGTGGGCTCCGTAGCTGTTTTCAAGCTCGATAAAATCTTGGGTTTGCAAATGATCGATGATTTCCATAAGCTCCTCAAATCCTTAGTTGGTGTTTTCAGTATTGCAGAGTTCACATCCGGCCCACCGCGTTGGTGAGTGTTTGAAACAGGACACTTCCCCAACTGTTGCCGGCCACAGCGGGAATGACCGCGATCGCGTACCCAGAAGCGAAGCTACCGAGAAAACCAGAAACTCCCTGGCCAAGAGCTGCATGGATCAGACCATTGAACAGACCGAATCCCAATGCGCCGGGGGTAAGCCATCCATGGCCCTCATGTCCTACGATGTGGTTCAATCGGTTGGCAAAGAACACGCCATACAAGGCTTCGAACAAGCCCCACGCTGTTACAGTTGCGGCAATGCCTACCAGGTTTAGGGGAAACTTCGCCGCCAGGGAGAGCCGCAAAGCCAAATGACGGCGAAGCGGCACCCAGACACGTTGGCTCATCTGCAAAGAAAGAGCCGCGTCATAGATTATGGCGAAGAGCACGGCAATCGCCACTGACTTGAGAACACCACGTGAACTAAACCCGTAATTCGACAGCCGTTCGCGTCGAATTGCCATTAACAGCAATACCGCCAACCCTTCTGCCGTAAATTGGAACAGTGCAAGAGCAAAGACCTCTCGCATCCCGCTCAGACATTTGAATACAGGAGTGATCGCGGGAATGCTGAAGCCGCAGATCAATGTGACGCTGACTACAATTGCAAGGTCCACCGCCGCGGAAGACCGCGTCGCGGTCATGATTCAATACCCTGGGTGATGCTCATGGCTTCTCGCTTTATCCATCCCAAAGCATCGTCAGCAGCGCCATTCTCACATACAGTCCGTTCGCCGCCTGCCGGAAATAAAGAGCGCGAGGATCGTCGTCCACTTTCTTGTCGAGTTCTACGGTCCGCGGCAGGGGATGAAGAATCATTGCGTCGGACCTCATGCGCTGTAACACGGTGGAATCGATGGCATAGCGCAGTGTGCCTGCTACCCGCGGAAGCCGGTCGGGGCGGATGCGTGTCTGGTAAATAACATCCACTTCCCCGACCACGCGATTGATGTCCGACTCCAATTCATAGCGAACACCATGCCGATCGAGATACTGCAGGATGTCGGGCTTCATCTGCAGCTCGGGCGGGCTTACGAAGAAGACCTTCACCCGTTCGAATTTCGCCAGCAGGTAAGCCAGGGAACGCACGGTGCGGCCGCGATCGAGTTCCCCGATAAAGGCCACGCTCAGTCCATCGAGCGGACGCTCGCGATAAATCGTATACAGATCGAGCAAGGCTTGGGTGGGATGCTGGCCGCCCGCGCCATCCCCCGCATTGATGATCGGCACCGGCGAGACTTTGGCCGCACGGCCCGCCCCGCCCGTCTCATGATGACGAATCACGATAACGTCGCAGTAGCTGGCAATGATGCGGATGGAATCCTCCACCTGTTCGGTCTCGATCTCGGAAGAAAAAGCACGAGCATGTTCGGTGGAAAGCACGCGTCCGCCCAGCCGGTGCATGGCCGCTTCAAAGCAGAAGCGGGTGCGGGTGGACGGCTCGTAGAACAGGCTGGCCAGAATTCGATTCTGATAGTCCAGCGTCCCGCCGCGCGCGACAATTCGCTCCATCAGCCGCGAGCGGTCGAACAGCTCCATCAATAAGGGAACCGTGAACTGTTGCGACTCGACAACGTGCTTCAAACTCATACGGGAACGTCCTGGCTTTGCTTCCTGCAGTCTAGTGGTTCGGTCGGTCATTAGCATGGCTCACCGGATAACCGGCACCTCAAGTTCCTGTTCTTGTGGCACAGTCTTGCAGCCTGGTTCTGGGTCTGCCACGATGTGCGTACCCGCAGACCCCTGCACCGCTTCGCGCAAATGCTCATACGAAGTAATCACGGCTTCCTTGCCTCCGCGGTGGAGGAAGCGCAATACCGATTCTACCTTCGGCCCCATGTTTCCTGGCGGGAAGTGGCCGGCGCGCAGATGCTCTTCCAACTGCGCAGCGGTGACGTAAGTAAGCGGCGTCTGATTGGGCTTTTTGTAGTTCAGGAAAACGTATTCGGTGTCGGTGGAAATCGCGAACAGGTCCACTCCCAACTGTGAAGCCAGCAACGCGGAAGCGCGGTCTTTGTCAATGACAGCTTCCACGCCTTGCAGGCGGCCGTTCACGCGCATCACCGGAATGCCGCCGCCCCCGGTTGACACCACCAGCACTCCGCGATCGACCAACGAGCGAATGACATCCAGTTCCAGGATCTCGATAGGTTCTGGAGAAGGTACCACGCGCCGATAGCCGCGGGCTGCATCCTCAACAATCTGCCATCCCAGTAAGCGCTTTTTCTCGTCGGCGACGGCCCGCGAATAAAACGGTCCGATCGGCTTGGATGGATGTCGCATGGCGGCGTCATTGGGAGAGACTACGGTTTGGGTCACCAAGCTCACGACGGGAACGTCCATGTCCGCTGCCGCAAGCTCATTCTGCAAAGATTGGGCGAGCAAGTAACCGATCTCGCCTTGACTGGCGGCGCCGCAAACATCCAGCGTCTGTCCATACACCACGTCGGAGGCGCGTTCCGAGCGCAGCAATTGCGCGCCCACCTGCGGCCCGTTGCCGTGCGTGATCACCAGGTTGTATCCGAGGCGGATGAGCCCGACGATCGCGTGGGCCGTGCGGCGAGTGTTGGCCAACTGCTCGGCAATCGTGCCCTTTTCTCCAGCACGAATGAGAGAATTGCCGCCCACTGCGACCAGTGCAGTCTTTGACATATGAAGATCCTTGCAAACGCGATTCGCTGTTCGCTATTCGCTTTTCGCCTTTCGCCAGAGGTTCCGAAGTCGCCAATTGCTAAGAGCCGTGCAAGCTGAAAGTAAAAGCGAATAGCGAAAGGCCAAGAGCGAAAAGCGAAAAGCGAATTCTTTCTTACTTCACCAACTCCAATCTCGGTTCGCGAGCCGTCTCGCGTTCCGCGGCCCGGTTGTCCTTCATTAGTTCCAGCATGATTGCCTTTTGGGCATGCAGCCGGTTTTCTGCCTGCTGGAAGACGAACGACCGGGGCGAATCGATTACGTCGTCCGTAACCTCATCGCCCCTATGCGCCGGCAGACAATGCATGAAGATGGCATCGGGTTTGGCGGTGGCGAATAACTTGGCGTTCACCTGATACGGCTGGAAGGTTTTGCGCCGAGCTGCCGCCTCCGCTTCCTGGCCCATGCTTGCCCACACATCGGTGTAAACGACATCGGCGCCGGAAGCCGCCAGATTGGGATCGTTGGTGATGGTGCAGCTTGCATCGGTCGCGGCGGAGCGTACGGCCGCCCAGGCGACGGCGTGGCTATCAGGCTCGTATCCCGGTGGCGTGGCCACCCACACGTCCGCACCTAATTGTGCGCCCGCAAATAGCAGCGAGTGCGCCACGTTGTTGCCGTCTCCGATGTAGGCCACTTTCAGTCCGGCAATTCGGCCTTTGACCTCGAGCATGGTCAGGTAGTCCGCCATCGCCTGGCAATGGTGACTGTAATCGGTGAGGCCGTTGATTACCGGGATGCGGGCGTGCCGGGCCATGTCCACGACGATGTCGTGGGCGAAGGTCCGGACCATGATCCCCTGCACCATACGCTCCAGGTTCTTGGCAACATCGTAGACCGACTCCCGCTTGCCGAGACTGATCTCGGCCGGTGAAAGATACAGCGGGTGGCCGCCCAGTTGCTGGATGCCCACGTCGAATGTCACTCGCGTGCGCAGCGATGGCTTTTCAAAGATCATGGCCAGCGTCTTGCCCTTCAGAGCCCTGGTGTATGCGCCCGGATAGGCCTTAAGCTGGCAGGCAACATCGAGAAAATACCCGATCTCCTGTGGCGAGAAGTCGCGAATCGAGAGGAAATCTTTCTGCAACCTGCTACCTCCCGGCTTCCGCCAACTCCGGCTTGTGCACCTGGGTGAACTGCTCCAGCATCGTGGTGATGGCGGGCTTGCCGATCTCCTCAACCTCGTAGGTCACCCGCACGCTGGGTTTATCCAGCTTGATGGTCCGCGCCAAGTCGATCGGCGTCGCCACCAGCACTAGATCGCAGGGGACGCGCTTGATGGTCTCTTCGAGTTCATGCCGCTGGATATCGCTGTATCCCATGGCGGGCAAGACTCTCCAGAGATGGGGAAACTTCTCGAAGGTCTTCTGGATGGAGCCCACGGCATAGGGACGGGGATCGACCAACGCGGCCGCATTGTAGCGATTGGCTGCGACCACGCCGGCTCCGTAAGGCATCTCTCCGTGCGTGAGTGTGGGGCCATCTTCGACCACCAGCACCCGCTTGCCCTTTACTGCTTCAGGATCGGCAACGGTTACCTTGCAGGCGGTCTCGATGACCTGAGCCTTGGGGTTATACAGCGCGATATTCTGCCGCACCGTCTTCAGCCCGTCGGGATCGGCCGTGTCCACCTTGTTGATGATAAGCACGTGCGCGCTGCGGAAGTTCACTTCGCCGGGGTAGTATGCCAGTTCGTGTCCCGCCCGATGCGGATCGAGGACAACGATATCGAGATCGGGACGATAGAACGAAGTGTCGTTGTTACCGCCGTCCCACAGGACAACATCGCCCTCCTTCTCCGCCTGGCGCAGGATTTCCTCGTAGTCCACGCCGGCATAGACCGTGGTGCCTTCCATGATGTGAGGTTCGTATTCCTCGCGCTCTTCGATAGTGCAGCGATTTTTGTCGAGGTCGGCCAGCGAACCAAAGCGTTGCGCACGCTGCGCGGCAAGATCGCCATAGGGCATGGGATGACGGACCACGACGGGGTTCCAGCCGAGCTTGCGAAGCTCCGTGGCAATACGGCGCGAGACCGGACTCTTGCCGCAGCCGGTGCGGACGGCGCAGACCGAGATGAGCGGCACTTTCGCAACGAGTTGCGTGCGTTCGACGCCCAGCAGCCAGAAATCGGCTCCTGCGGCGACGGCGCGCGAGGCCAGGTGCATCAGCGTCGGATAGGAAACGTCGCTGTAGGAAAAGACCACCACGTCCACGAGTTCGTCGTGGATGATGTCTTCCATTTTGCTTTCTTCGAGGATGGGAATGCCATCCGGGTAGAAGTCGCCCGCCAATTGCACGGGATAACGGCGGCCGGCGATGTCGGGAATTTGTGTTGCCGTGAAGGCTACAACGTGGAATTCAGGATTGTTTCGGAAAACTACGTTGAAGTTGTGGAAGTCTCGTCCAGCGGCTCCCAGGATAAGCACTCTTTTCATAGTGCGTAAAAAGCGTCATTAGACCCATGAGGTGGGGACACTTTTCTCCTTACGGATATCGTGCACCAAACGCAAGTTTTGCGCTGTGAGAGGGGTCACATGGCAGTGAGACATGAAAGGCACCGGGAGCCTGGTACCTCACGCGTCAGCGACTTCGCTCTCTCCAAAGGCATCCAATAAACAGAGGCGTTTATATGAAGCGATTTTGTCTCGTGGCGATCAGCTTGATTCTGCTGGCGGTTTCCGCCCTGGCTGTGCCGAATCCAACTACCGCGAAAGTGCCGGCGTTCCCGGGCATTCTGGCGAATGCGCGCTATGTCTACGTTGCCTCCTATGATGGCGATCAGTTCAACCCGAACCTGCTGCCCGAAGATCGGGCTGCAATCAACGCTGTGCAGAACGCCATTCAGGACTGGGGCAAACTGACGGTCGTGTACCAGCCCTCCGATGCCGACATCATCATTCTGGTGACGAGTCGGCCTTCCGAAGATCTGATGGCCGTGTACGATGCGGGGGCGAGTGGCAATTTTCTCTGGCGCGTCATGGGGCGCGACGGTCTCCAGTCTGGCGAAACTCCGCTGGTCACGCAATTTGAACAGGGATTCGAGAGCGTGCAGGCGCACAAGTAAGCGGACGCAAACCCGGGCCTGGGCAGAGAAAGATTCGGGCCGGCCCACCGAACATTTTCCACTCATGATCTCTGGCCGTCCACCCCGATTCGATCTCTAACCTCCACCTTTTAGGTTGCCGAGCGCAGTGATCCCAGGTTGGCCCAAAGGAAGGGCAAACCTGGAGCACCAGCCCTTTGCTTGAGTGGGTGTTTTGGTCGTGATCATCGACAATCTCCAACTCACCGAGCGGATCTTTCTGTCTTTCGAAACCTGTATCCCATTGATCCAGGTACTCTACGGTTCTCCCACTCATTCGCAAACAGCGCGAATGAATGGGCACCCGGCGAACCAACATCCCCACCCAAGCAAAGGAAGCTTGGGTGGCACCCGGCTCGATCAAGCCGTCTTCTCGATGATTAGCACCGAACCTATGTTGTACCCCAACGTACCCGTAGACAAAATGTCGTCGACCCTCTTGAAAATGCTTGCGGCATCAAATATGCCCTCATTGTTTTCGTAGACGAGAACCGCATGTCCCTTCGTTTGGTCCTTCTTCTTGATCATAGTGACGATGCGTCGGCGTTCGCGGTAACTGAAACCCTCGGGACAGAAGACGTGCACCTTGTAGCCGTTTTCTTCGAGGGTTTTAACGGCGTGGTCCTGAATGCTGGGGTCACGTCGGGCACGTCTGAACATTTCGAGAATGTCATCGTTGGACAAATCCAACGCCTTCGCCAAAGACTCAACCATGCAGGTTCCGGCTACGGTTAGGGGCTCCGGGATTTCCCACCGCCAGACCATGCTGATTATGGCGTCCTTTTCTTCAGCGGTCAGTTCCAGGGGTTCAGGGTTAATCTCGATGGCTCGTTGTCCGTCGAGTTGTATTCGGCGAACGGAGTAGAAAGTGGTCGGGCTATCGACCCAGACGGTCTTCACAGGGTCTTGTCCAATCAACCAGAAAGTGATTAGCCATCCCTCCTCGTATTCCCAGCCTGTGATAGCGTAGCCGTGGGCGGTACCGCTGCGACCGTTTTTCTCTGCGACTCGGTGGATGGTTCGCTCCATGCTTTAACTCTTCTCCGCCGGGTGCCCCACACAAGCCGCCTTTACTTGAGTGGGTATTTTGGTCGTGATCATCGACAATCTCCAACTCACCGAGCCGATCTTTCTGTCTTTCGAGCCCGTATCCCATTGATCCAGGTACTCTACGGTTCTCCCACTCATTCGCAAACACCACGGATGATTGGGGCACCCGGCGTTCCGCAAAACCGAGCTCCGATTCCACCCAAGTCACTCACTCTGTCTCACTTATGACTCGGGACGATGTGAAACGCCATTTGCCGCTCTGATAGCCGAACGAATATTCGACTGTTTGCTCTCTGATGTGTGTGATAACAGTGTCGGCAGATGCTTTGGCTTCGGTCGGCTGCCACACGGTATTGGAGATGACCACTCGAACTACGAGGGTGCCGACATAGGGACTTACCAGTGAGGCTGTTTTTGTTACATCAATCTTCGCCGAATCAACATCGTATTTCTGGCATTCTTTGAACCAGGAATCTGGTATATCAGCCGAGGCCTGTTTTGTATGGCATCCTTCCTTTTGCCGAAGTGATTGTAAGAAATCACTCGAAAATGCTCTGAACGAGCTAACAAGGCTTTGCTCAGTGGAGGTTTGTGCCGAGGCGGCGAATGAAATCGCTGAGATTAACCCAACCGTGCAGTATCTCCTTAGCTGCATAACTCCTCCTTCAGCCGACTTCTCGAGCTAGAACCATATTTACTCCCGTCTTGTCCGTACCATTAGGTGAAACATTTGTATACGCCGGGGGCCCCATCCTAGCACTTCCCCATAAAGCTGGGGTGCCCCGTTCTAGCCCGATTTTGGCTAGGGCGGGGCAGGTACCGCATCGCATGCGAACATGATCTGCGCACTTGTCGATTATCGGTTCGCCGCGGTTCACGGCGCAATAGTTTTTGGCTGGGGGCCGATTGCTGGGAGCTGATGGCAGAAAAAGCAGGTCCCTCCGCTCGGGCTGAAGTCCTCGATCGGGATGACAGCAGTGGGGACGCTAGCGCGAATGGCGAGCGAAAGGCGAAGAGCGAAAAGCGGCTGAATGCTGAATGCTGACGGAGTGCCGAATGCTGATTGCCGGTGTCGCGCCTCACATGGTCATGTGACCGTCATCACTTCATCTTGGGCATCAACTAGTGAAAAATCGAACCATCGTTCGGTGGTGGGTGAGCCTCCAACCGCAACGTAATTCCAGGTGCGATGCCAAGCTCAATAAGAAGGAAGATGCGGCCGCCAAGGCGGCCACTCCCTCGGCGCAGCGCCAAGAAGATAAGAAAGGGCAGCAATGGCCAAGGGTTCGGTGCAGATCGTAGTCGAGCGATGTAAGGCCTGCGGATTCTGCGTGGAGTTCTGTCCCACGCACGTCCTGGCGCTCTCCTCCGCCTTTAATGCCAAGGGTTATCACACTCCTTACATGGTCCATCCGGAGAAGTGCAGCGGTTGCGATTTGTGCGGCATGTATTGCCCCGACTTCGCGATCTTCGGTTACAAGCAGCCGGCGCCGCCCAAAGAAAGCGCCGAGGCCGCGGCCCCTCCACCCGCTGCCGAGGCCAAGGAGGACCAAGATGCACGCTGAAGCCGCCGGTGTCATGACCGGCACTCATTTTCTTGACGGCGACCACTCTTGCTGCGAAGGCGCACTGGCCGCGGGCGCGCGTTTTTCCGCGGGTTATCCCATCACGCCCTCCACCGAAGTCGTGGAACGCTTTGCCGCGCGCGTGCCAACCGTGGGCGGCACCTTCATTCAGATGGAAGATGAACTCGCGGCTTCCATCGCCATACAAGGGGCGGTTTGGGGCGGAGCCAAGGCCTTCACCGTGACTTCCGGCCCCGGATTCTCCTTGATGATGGAGCACATTGGCCTGGCGGTCATGACGGAAACTCCGTGCGTCTTCGTGGACGTGCAGCGCGGCGGACCTTCCACCGGATTGCCGACCCTGCCCGCTCAAGCCGACATGATGCAGGTGCGCTGGGGCTCGCACGGCGATTATGAAGTGATCGCGCTGTGCCCCAATTCGCCGCAAGAGTGCTTCGACCTGACCGTTACGGCATTCAATTATGCCGAGCAGTATCGCTGCCCGGTGTTTGTGATGATGGACGAGGTAGTCGGGCACATGACGGAGAAGGTCGTGATTCCTCCGCCCGAGCAGATTGAGGTCACCCCGCGCCGCTACACGACCCTTCCCCCAGACGAGTTTCTCGCCTTCCACCCGCGTGAAGATCTGGTGCCCGACATGCCGCGGACGGGCGAAGGCTACAACGTCCACGTTACCGGCTTGACCCACGACGAGCGCGGCTATCCTGACATGACGCCCGCCACGCAGGACAAGCTGATAAGGCGGCTACAGGACAAGATCAAGAAGAATGTCGACAAGATCACTCTGTTCGAGGAAGAACAGATCGAGGGCGCCGAGGTTGTCGTGGTGTCGTACGGCATCACCTCGCGGGTGGCGCAGCGTGCCATCGAATTGGCAGCGAAAGAAGGGCGTGAAAGTCGGCAAGTTCCGTCTCATCACCGCATGGCCCTTCCCCGAAAAGCAGATTGCGGAAATCGCCGGCAAGGTGAAGGCAATAGTCGTGGTGGAGCTCAACCTGGGACAGATGGTGCGCGAGGTAGAACGCTCCGCTGCCGGGAAAGCAATCGTCCGTTTCGTTGGGCACGCCGGAGGCAGCGTACACCGTCCGGAAGACATTCTGCAGGCCATCATGGAGGTGGCGCGATGAGCGAACTGACCGAACTGACCGTCCACAACCCAGTGGAACAATTCCTGCGCATGGACCGCATTCCTCATATCTGGTGTCCGGGTTGTGGCATTGGCACCAGCGTCAATTCATTCGCCCACGCGCTCATCGATGCCAAGATCGACACCAGGAACGTCGCCATTGTCTCCGGTATCGGCTGCACCGGACGCGTTGCCGGCTACGTCAAACAGGACTCGTTCCACACCACGCACGGCCGCGCCATTCCATTCGCCACCGGCTTGAAGCTGGCGAACCCCAAGCTGAACGTGGTGGTTTACTCCGGCGATGGCGACCTGTTCGCGATCGGCGGCAATCATCTGATTCACGCCGCGCGCCGTAACGTAGACATCAAGGTAATCTGCATTAATAACCTGATCTATGCCATGACTGGCGGACAGACAGCCCCGACGACGCCAAGCGACGTCATTACCTCGACCAATCCGTATGGGACGTACGATCCATCGTTCAACTTGCCGTATCTGGTGGAAGCGGCGGGCGCGGTTTACGTGGCCCGCTGGACGGCGTTCCACGTTCGCCAACTGGCGCGCTCCATGCAGGAGATGTTCGCCAAGAAAGGTTTCAGCTTCATCGAGGTTCTATCGCCTTGTCCAACCCTGTATCAGCGCCGCAATAAGATGGGTGACGGCCTCGACACCATGAAGTTCTACAAGGAAGTCAGCAAGATCCGCAACGGCGCTGCGACCAAAGACGTTGCATTGACCAAGAGTGGTGAGATCACGGTCGGCAAGTTTGTCGATCGTGAGCGCAGCGACTATGGCGGTCTCATGCACGATAAACTGCTCGATTCTCTGGGTGACGATTACGTGGAAACGGAGGCCTGTACATGCCAGTAAGCGAGATCCGTATCGCAGGATTTGGAGGCCAGGGCGTTATCCTGTCGGCCATCATCATCGGCAAGGCGGGCTGCATCTACCAGCCGGGCTATGCCACCATGACGCAGAATTTCGGGCCGGAAGCCCGCGGCGGGGCTTGCAGCGCCCAGCTCATTCTTTCGGACACACCGGTGCTGTATCCCTACGTGCCCCGGCCCGACATCCTGGTGGTGATGTCGCAGGAGGCGTACGGGCTGTTCGCCCCGCAACTCAAGGACGAGGGCACGCTCATCATCGAGGAAGATCTGGTGCGGATTGGCGAGCTGCCGGCGGGAGTGCGCGTTTACAGCGTCCCTGCAACCCGCATCGCGGAAGAACTCGGCAAGAAGATGGTGCTAAATATCGTAATGGTCGGATTTTTTGGAGCTATCACCCAGGTAGTCGAGCGTGAAGCACTGCGAAACGCCGTGGGTGATTCCGTGCCTCCGGCTTACCGGGAACTGAATTTG
Organism: Acidobacteriaceae bacterium; assembly: GCA_003160215.1. Classification (GTDB taxonomy): domain Bacteria; phylum Acidobacteriota; class Terriglobia; order Terriglobales; family Acidobacteriaceae; genus Bog-257. The sequence continues at coordinate 21,085 of PLQW01000150.1, read as the reverse complement.
AAAGCCTTCGACCGGGGATTTGAATACGGCGTCAAGGAACTCACGGAAGTCATCGTGAAGCAAGAATCAGAGGTCGCAGTAGCAGCACTGGAAAACTAGCCTCATTTATAACTCATACCAAAGCCGGCAACGATCGCCGGCTTTTTCATTCTTACGATAGGAAATGCGTTGTCATCCCGACCGAGGACTTCAGTCCGAGTGGAGGGGCCTGCAAGAACAGTGGTCAGTGGCTAGTGGTCAGTAAGACAACCGCGAGAGTTGAAGCCGCTTGCAACCGGTGCGGCGGACAGCAGAGAACAGCAGGCTCCCTCCACTCACCCGCTGAAGCGGGCTCGGTCGGGATGACAAGATAAAATAAGCGGCCGGCATCGCTTAGTAAGTTTGTAAGACAACATCCTTCGCTCGTCCTTCATCTATGTCAGGAGAAATCATGTCCAACAATGTACCGAACACTCGTGACGAAGGCAGCGGCAAAGGTGCGGTGGAGCAGGACCAGGCCCGGCCAGGAGACCAACGTTTCTCTCTGGCTCTACCCGGTCTGCGCCAACCCTGAAACTGGCTAAGGGCTGGGCAGGTTGTGGAGCGTGCTGGCAGCGAACTGGAACCCTTGCGGAGCGACTGTCACCTGGCCCTGATAGGGCTGATCAATGTCGGCTATGGCCACCAATACTAATGCGATCAAGAAGCTGAGTACCAGCACTTGCAACAAGTGAAAGCGGAAATTCGGCACTCCAAAGAAGCAAGACGACGCAACGGTGATGATGCCTCCCACAACCAGGACCGCCCAGAGAATGCCGGGCAGGGCTTCGCGGACCTGCATGGCACGAATGCGGCGGTATTGGGTCAATCCTCGTAGCTCCTCCATGAGTTGGTAGGCGGCGATGGCGTCGGGTTGCGCATGTGCCTGACTCTCGCCCGCCAGCTTCCAGAGCTGGTTGATGATCTCCCCGCCTTCCGGCGGCAGCTGTTGCTTCAACATAGCGGGCCACTCCCGCTGCAAAGCATTGTCGACGTAGCGCACGCACAGCTCCTGGATGGCTCTTGCGTTCGGGTCCTTCAGTTGGCTGGCAATGCGGAAGACGTTCACTAGCGCATTGGCCTCCTGCTCTTCGTTGGCCTGGGCCTGTTGAGACATTGCCCAGACGCCGGCCAGCGTGAAAGCCAGAATAACCGCGTAGGTGGTGCCGATAACGGCAACAACCGCGCCGGTAAAGTCGTTTGACTCCTTGCGCGCATGCGCCGCGGAGGTACGAGTCACGAGGAACAGAAACAGGGTCGCCGCAACCACGCAGCCGATGATGATGAGAATGTTACTTAGCACGATTCGTTAGTCCGCTCCGCGGGAGTAAGAAGCTTACACCCAGTTCAAACCTTGGGAAAGCACTTGGACACTAGAACAACTAGCGCGGTTCCAGGATTGGTGTATCCGCTGGTTCGGGTAGTGCGGGCCTTCAGGCCCGCGTCCAAGGGCGAGAACAAGAATCGCTTCAGCCAATAATTGTGCGGGCGCTCTCTTAACGCGGGCCTGAAGGCCCGCACTACCCGAGCTACAGCCACTCTGGAATCGCTCTAGAGAGCCACCCTGCCTGAGTCTGTGTAAGAACTAACGTGGGCGACGCACGATGGGATGAACCGCAGCCATTCAGCCGCGCAGCCGGGATCCCCATCACGCGCCGGTTTTGCGTGCTTCCCTTCCCGTTATCTCACCCCGGCAAACCGCCAGCACGTTCGTTCAAGTTATCATGGTTGAACACACAGGTCTTACCGAATGTCGAATGCCTTCATCTGTGACGCAATCCGGACTCCCTTCGGCCGCTACGGCGGGACGCTCTCCTCTGTCCGCACCGACGATCTCGCGGCGATTCCGCTCAAGGCCCTGGTTCAGCGCAACTCCTCCGTGGATTGGAGTGCGCTTGACGATGTAATTCTGGGATGCGCGAATCAGGCCGGAGAAGACAACCGCAACGTCGCGCGCATGGCGCTGTTGCTCGCCGGCCTTCCGCAAAGCATTCCTGGCACAACCGTGAATCGGTTATGTGGCTCCAGCATGGACACCGTTTCCGTCGCCGCGCGAGCCATCAAGACCGGAGAGATTTCCCTGGCGATTGCCGGCGGGGTGGAGAGCATGTCACGCGCGCCGTTTGTCATGGCGAAGTCCGATGCTGCTTTCTCCCGCAGCATGAAGGTGGAAGACACCACCATCGGCTGGCGCTTCGTGAATCCCCTGATGAAAGCCCAGTACGGTGTGGACTCCATGCCGGAAACTGCCGAGAACGTTGCTGAGGAGTTCGGTATCTCGCGACAGGACCAGGACGCGTTTGCCTATCGCAGCCAGCAGCGCACAGCGGCTGCCATCAAGAGTGGCGCTCTCGCGGAAGAGATCGTTTCGGTCACGATTCCTGGACGCAAAGGTGTGCCCGTCATCGTAGACCAGGATGAGCATCCACGTCCCGACACCACCCTCGAAGCGCTGGCTGCGTTGAAGCCGATCGTGAAACCTGGGGGCACGATCACGGCAGGAAACGCAGCTGGCATCAACGATGGCGCGTGCGCGCTGTTGCTGGCCTCCGAGCAAGCCGTGAATCGCTACGGCCTCACGCCGAGAGCGCGCGTGGTTGCCTCGGCGGCAGCGGGTGTGGCGCCGCGCATTATGGGGATGGGACCTGCTCCAGCGGCCCGCAAGGCGTTGGCGCTGACTAACCTGAGCCTCTCGGACATGGACGTGATCGAATTGAACGAGGCATTCGCCTCGCAAGCGCTCGCCGTGCTTCGCGACCTGGGAATTGCGGATGACGCTCCGCACGTGAACCCAAATGGCGGAGCAATTTCGATTGGCCATCCCCTAGGCGCCAGCGGAGGCCGACTGGTAACAACCGCGGTACGACACCTGCAACGCACTGGCGGGCGCTACGCCCTGTGCACCATGTGCATCGGCGTTGGCCAGGGCATCGCCATGATCCTGGAACGCGTATAATCCATTTCTACGCTTTCCAGTTGTACGGTCTCCCGTGCGTCCGCAACTGGAAGTTCGTAGGCATACCTCTCACGTTCCGCTCGTAGGTAAGCTCCACCTTCAGCACCCACAGCGCCGACGCGAGAACCACCCCCAGCAGCATCCATAGCAGGCGTTTCCGGTATCGCAACCCTGGATTCAACCTCGTCATTTCGACTTCAGGTTCTTCGCCAGGAAGTCAACGGTCAGCTTCCAGGCTTGGGCCGCGTCATCCGCCCGATATCCCTGTTTGTTGTCTGGATTCTCGAACGCGTGTCCTGCGTCGGGGAAGATATGGATCTCGACCGTCTTGCCCAGCGCCTTGAGCTGTGCCTCGAACTTGTTTACGTCCGCCGGCGGAATACCGCGATCTTGTCCGCCGAAGATGCCGAGGATTGGCGCATTGATTTTTTTCAGCGTGGCATCGTCGGCCGCAAGATGGCCATAATTGATGACCGCAGCCTTTAGCTTAGGATCGTTCAGCGCGAGATCGAGGGAATAGCCTCCGCCCATGCACCATCCAATTGAGCCGACGCGCTTGGGATCGACATTTTTCTGCGCGCGTAGATAGCTGCTTGCCGCCAGCAGATCGCGATTGGCCCGGTCTTCGGGCACACCCCGCATGATCTCGTGCGCCTCGTCGGGGGTCGAGGCTACCTTTCCGCGGTACAAATCGATGGCCAGCGTAACATATCCCTGATCGGCCAGCTTCGATGCCTGCTCCTTCACCCAGTCGTTCAGCCCCCACCACTCATGGATTACTACCAGTGCAGGAAACGGTCCGTTGCCCTGAGGCGTGTACATCACTGCATTCACCGTCTCATCGCCGCTTTTGTACGAGACGTTGCGCGATTCCGCCGCAAACGCCGCCACCGTAAACAGGCAAATCGAGCCCAACAGCAACCAGAGTTTCATGCGCTCTCCTCGGCTAATGATTGACTTCTTCTTATCTCTTGCGCGGTCCGGCTAGTCCTTCCAGCAACTGTCGCCCGAGTTCCTGCAACTCGCCGAAGCCCTTCTGGTATTCGACGAACAGCCGGTTGTACTCCAGCGAATGATCGGCATCGAGATGCGCTCTCAGCATCATATCGCGCACCCGAACCGGGTTGGGTAGCACCGCCTCTTCGTTCAGCTCTTCCAATGCGGTCTTGGGATCGTAATGATACATGCTTGGTTCCTCGATATGCGACGTATCAGCTAGGAGATGCTAAGACGCCCTGCAGCGTCGCAGGGAATCCAGGGCTTGTGTGTGCCGAAGCTGCCAGCCGAGGGGTCTAAAATGGAGGCTGGCTTTCGTGGCGAGGGCAAAGGAGCGGCATCGAATGAAACTGCATTGGATTGGCACTCTCTTAGTCGTGCTCACTGGCGCTCTCATGTTGGCGAGTGCGCCGGCAACGGACCTGCAGCGGGGGCAGGACACGAGTGCATCGCCCGACGTGTGGGGCGGCAATCACGTCAGCATGGAAGTTACCCCCCAAGGCGCTACCTTGGAATTCGATTGTGCGCACGGGAACATGCTGGAACCGATCAGGGCCAATGCAAAAGGAGAATTCGCGGCGCGCGGGACTTACACTCCGGAGCGCGGTGGGCCCATCAACCGTGACAATCCACCCCGCGATCTCCCTGCCATTTACAAGGGCAGTATTGATGGCGACACCATGCGGCTGGAAATCATGCTTGCCGACAAGGAACAGGCGCCGGAAGCCCTTACCCTTACACGGGGCAAAACCGGGCGCGTAGTCAAGTGCCGCTAGCACAACCGATTCAGAGTGCACCTATCCGGGCGAAGCCAGGGACGGGACGGCACAGCTCGCTCGCAATAGTTAGCCGCCGGCCGCGATGACACGGTTCTCAACCGGCTGCACAAGCTGATCTGGATTTTCGCTCGCTGTCTGGGCTATGCGGATCTGCCGTTTGAAGTCGTCCATCATGCTTTCATGCAGACGAACTTCGGTGGGCTTCTTGGCGATGGTCATTTTGTCGATCTTGTCCTGCAGGCGCAGCAGCCCATAGAAAAGATTCTCCGGCCGCGGTGGGCAGCCCACGACGTATACATCCACGGGCACAATGCGGTCCACTCCCTGAAGCACGGCATAGGTATTGAACGGGCCACCGACCGACGAGCAAGCGCCCATCGAGATGCACCACTTGGGATCGGGCATCTGGTCGTAGATACGCTTCACCACCGGAGCCATCTTCAACGTAACCGTTCCGGCCACAATCATGAGGTCGCTCTGGCGCGGGCTGGGCCGAAATACCTCCGATCCGAAGCGCGCGATGTCGAAACGTGAAGTGGAAGCGGCGATCATCTCAATCGCGCAGCAGGCGAGGCCGAACGTCATGGGCCAAATCGCCGACTTGCGCGCCCAGTTGAAAACGTAATCGACCGTGGTGACCAGAAAATTCTTCTCGAACCTGTTGTCAATCCATCCCATGAATGCCTTCTCCCGATGTTACTTGACCATTCCCAGCGAGGTCGGCCGACGACCGAGTCGAGGGACCTACTCTTAACCTACTATCTTCGCCGATGGCTGCACACCCAAGCTGTGATGAGCATCACAGTTGCCGATAGAATCAGTTTAGGCTCGTTGGGGAGGGTGTTCAAGCGGATTGGGGGCGCGCTAACACCTGCGTAGCGCGACATGCACCGGCTTGCATACGGTACAATTTCCATTGTTTTCCATGTATTTGAAAACCCAGACGACGCTGACGGCGCCCACCGCAGGCCCATCAGAATCTGTGCCCCGACCGCATTGGCAGACCTTCGCGTACTCCGTCGGCTGGATGGTGCTTGTCGCGTTTCTGGTGCGCGTCTTGTGGATTGTTCTGGCGCACACTTACCGCCTCCGCACGTCAGAGGACAACTGGGGATTTGGCTGGGAGATCGGCCGCCTTGGATATTCACTCGCCAACGGCCACGGGTTCAGCTCTCCCTTTGGCGGGGACACCGGCCCCTCGGCGTGGACCGCGCCCATCTATCCTTGGTTCGTGTCGGTGGCCTTCCGGCTTTTCGGCAACTACTCTCGCGCCGCGGCTTTTTGGCTACTGGTGTTCAATAGCGCCTTCGCCGCGCTCACCTGCTGGACGATCTATCGCACTGCCCGCCGGCTGTTCAATGAAACCGTGGCTGTCTGGTCAGGCTGGATCTGGGCGTTGCTTCCCTACAGCATCTTCTGGTCGGTGCGTGAGATATGGGAGACCAGCGTGTCGACGTTCCTGTTGAGCCTGCTGTTCATGATGACGGTGGGGATGGAAGGCGACGAGTGGCTCTCGTCGTGGACTGGATACGGCTTGCTATGGGGCGTTGCAGCGTTGACCAACCCATCGGCGCTTTCGTTCCTGCCGTTTGCAGGATGCTGGCTGGTCTACCAGTTGCACCGTCGCGGGAAGCGATACGTCGTGCCAGCCTTGCTAAGCGCCATTGTTTTCTGGATGACGATCATGCCATGGCTGGTACGCAATTATGAGGCACTCGGCAGGCCCGTATTCATCCGCGACAATTTCGGAGTCGAACTGCGGATCGGCAATAACCCTCTGGCGGAGGGGATCAATGTGTTCGCGTACCATCCGGGAGATAGCGTCAATCAATACGCAAAGTACAAAAAGATGGGCGAGGCTGCGTTTGCCGCGGAACAGGGCCGTCTGGCAAGGGAATGGATCGAACAGCATCCCAGCCGTTTCCTGGTGTTGACCTTCCGGCGCTTCATTTTTTTCTGGGACGGTATGCCTCGAGTCTCTGACGTCGCGGGACTGATTGCAACCAAGAATCTGCTCTTCCTGGCATCTTCCGTGCTGGCCATCTGGGGATTGCTGCTGGCATGGAAGCGGCACATTCACGGAGTGTTCCTGTTTGCGGCTCTGCTGATCTTCTATCCCGTGGTTTACTATGTATGCTTTCCTGAGTTGCGCTATCGGCATCCTATCGATCCGGAGCTTCTGATCCTTGGAGTTTATCTGGTCTCCGAAACTCGATCCGCTACACCAACCCGTCACGACGCCGAAGAGCTTCCCGAACTCTCGCAGAGCCAGGCCCTGCCACAATATCACACGCTGTCCATCATTGCCCCGGTTTACAACGAACGCAAGACGGTAATGAGACTTTTGCAGCAGGTGGCGCGGCAACCGCTCAGTTTGCATAAAGAGCTCATCATTGTTGACGATTGCTCAACCGATGGCACGCGGGAATTTTTGCTGGAAAACGATTTGCAAGAGCTCTTGGGCGGCAACGGCGCAAACACCGTTAAGCTGGTGCTGCACGACAGGAACCAGGGCAAAGGTGCTGGAGTCCGAAGCGGGCTGGAGCACGCCAGCGGCGAGTTGGTGCTGATCCAGGATGCAGACCTGGAATACGATCCCCGCGATTATCCTGCCCTTATCGCCCCCATCCTGGAGGGGCATGCCGACGTGGTCTTTGGAAACCGCTTCCACAATGGTCCGCATCGCGTCCCGCGCTATGGGCGGTATGTTCTCAACCGCGCGTTTTCCATGTTATGCAACGTGCTCACCGGCCTGAGCATTCATGACGTGACCGCCTGCTACAAAGTGTTTCGCCGCGAAATTTTCTCGCAGATCAGTTTGCGCTCCGACCGCTTCAGCGTCGAAACCGAGATGACGGTGAAGTTAGCAAAGCTGGGAGTTCGCATTTACGAAGTGCCGATTACCTATCACGGACGCACCTACGCCGAGGGCAAGAAAATCAGTTGGACCGACGGAGTTGTCGCGGTATACCACCTCGTACGCTATCGCTTTAAGGATTAGCGACCTAAGACGGCACGTTTTGCCGGTTGGGCTGGTTGGTCTTGGTGAGTGCCCCCATGATGTGGTTCCATGTGACTAACCAGGGAACGATCAGAGAGAAGAAGAGCCTGGCGCTCAACCGCCGGACTGAAGTTTTTCCAGGGAAGCTTTTCCAGTCCAGTCGAAACGCAAAATAGATTTCCAAAACCAGCACACACACCAGTGGGATAAAAGTGCGAGTCAGAAGCGCAACAACAAGCATCTCCGCAAGGCAGCGCGCCAAGTTTCGGAACAGACGGCCTCGCCTGATATCCATAACTCCGTCGAGGGTTGCGTAGCGCCCAAGGTCCCTGATAGCAGTCTTCAGGGTATGACGAGGCCTATAGTGCGCCTTAGCGCGTTCGGGGAAGGCTGGCTGTACGATTGCGCGGACGCGTTGATCGAAGAGGCTATCTTCCGTAAGACTCGTCTCAGGAAAACCGCCGACCCGTTGCCATAAGCCTTTCCGAAAGGCCATGGAACGAGCGGTGCATGACTTCGTCTCTTGATCCGGATCCAGCTTAATTCCAAAAAAAGGCGCGGACGCGATATCCCATGTGGTTTGCTCGTCAGCATCCAGGCAAGATCCACCGAGCGCATACTCAGCGTGGCCGTTCAGGATAGGTTCCGTAAGCCTCGAAAGCCAGTCGGGGCCATAAACGCAACCGGCGTCCGCACAGGCAATCACCTCGGAGGATGCAGCAGCAATGGCAACATTTCTTCCGCGAGCAATCGGCCCCGGCGACTCTTTCAAGCTGCAACTCGGGTCTTGAATGGCTTTCAGATTTGCGTAAGCTAAGGCGCTGGCCTGCAGGCGCTCCCACGTACCGTCCGTAGAACCGCCATCGACCACGATGATCTCCGCCGGCGCGAGCGTCTGGCGCACGAGGCTGGACACGAGTCCGTCGATGTCTTCCGCTTCGTTCAGGACCGTCGCAATTACGCTTATTGCCCGCATACCCCGCCAAGAAATGGTCTACACACAAGAGTATATCCGTGACTCGATGCCGGTTTGCCGTCGTAGATCTGTTAGAAACGCAGCGCCCACTGAAATGGAAGGGTCAGGATCGATCTTCTGCGGAACCTGCTTTTGTCAGTTCCCATACTTTGGCGTACTTGTTCGACACATACACCGCATGGTAAAGGTGCAGCAGCAGGCCCTCACGGCCATCGAGGAATCCGAGACGGAAGAAGTAGTTGTAGATGAACGTTGCCATCGGCCGTAAGACGATGTCGAAAAAACTGAAGCCACGATAGCCCTTTGCCACAGCCGCCCTGGCGCCTGCCGAAGAATAGCTATTCATGTGCGCCATGTAGGAGGCCAGAGTGGGATACGCATCGTGGACCATGGGGTTTTTGAGGCGTCCAGTCCTCTGATCAAACTCCGGTTTCAAATCGATGCGGGGGTGCGGTTCAGCGCCGGTCATAAACCCGCGACCACGGCGAAAAAGTCGCAGCTTGGGATCAGGATAAAATCCGCCGAATCGGGTCCACTTCCCCAGAAACAGGTTTTTGCGCGGTATCCAGTACCCGTTGAGCGCGTCGGGATTGCCGATCATGCCCCGGATTTCCTGCGCTAGTTCAGGGCTGACTACTTCGTCGGCGTCCAGCGACAGGATCCAGTCTTGCGTACAGTTCTCAAAGGCATAACTTTTCTGCAGAGAAAACCCGGGCCACTCTTTCAGCAACACCCTGGCGCCGTATTCGCGCGCGATGTCACAGGTTCGGTCCGTCGATCCAGAGTCTACCAGGACAATTTCATCGGCCCAACCCACGCTTTCCAAGGTTTGGCCGATGATGGCCTCTTCGTTCATGGCGACAATGGCAACAGATAGACCCATAGATGGAAAGTGCTCAATCGAGTCCAAGCTGATGCGATGCAATTGGCTCGGAATTCTCGTTTTGGACTGCCGAGTATACAGTATTCATGCTTGGATTTCCGGTCGAGTCCCCTCGCGAATGGAAGCTCTCGATCATGAATTCCCCGATGGAAGATTAAAGACAAAGGGCACTCATGAGAATTCTGGTTACGGGTGGCGCCGGCTACGTCGGCAGTCACGCCATTCGGTCGTTGGCGAGGCACGGGCACCAGGTCGCCGTGTACGACAATCTGTCCACCGGCCATCGGTTTCTTGCGGACGGCTTCGAACTGATCGTCGCCGACCTCGAAGATGCGACCCAGCTTTCCCGCGCACTCTCTGGTACAGAGCTGGTCATGCACTTCGCGGGAAATGCGTATGTTGGGGAGTCGGTGCAGAATCCTCGAAAATATTTTCGCAACAACGTACAGAATAGTTTGACGCTGGTAAACGCAGCGATTGACGCGGGGGTTCGCTATTTCATCTTCTCTTCCTCGTGTGCGGTATACGGCGTACCAGACAAAGTGCCGATTACCGAAGACACTCGATGCCAGCCCGTCAACCCGTATGGTGAAACGAAGCTATTCTTCGAACGAATCCTCGATGCATACAGCCGCGCCTATGGGTTGCGAGCGGTTGCGCTGCGCTACTTCAATGCGGCAGGAGCGGACGAAAGCGCTGATATCGGTGAACTGCACAATCCCGAGACCCATTTGCTACCTCTGGCGCTGGAGGCCGCTGCCGGACTGCGGCCATATCTTGAGGTGTTCGGCAACGACTATCCGACGTTCGACGGCACCTGCATTCGAGATTACATCCACGTCACCGATCTCGCCGAAGCGCACGCGCTGGCAGTCGAATTCCTGCAAGGCCAGAGCGGCGGCGGTTTTACCGCGCTGAACCTTGGCACTGGCGGCGGTCATTCGGTCCAGCAGGTTGTGGCCACCGTTGAGAAAATCACCGGGCATTCCGTCCCACTCCGCATAACAGCACGCCGGGCGGGAGATCCTCCAAGCTTGGTTGCCGATCCTACCCGAGGTCAGCAACTCCTCCGCTGGGCTGCAAATCGGTCTTTGGAGGAGACTGTAGCCTCAGCCTGGAAGTGGCTGAACAGCAGCAAGCGGCAGACAATTTCATAACGATTCGTCTCAACTCGCGTCTAAACCGCGGCAGGAGGCGTTATGTCGGATGTTCGTAAACATGCAACTTTGGGCGGAGTCATTCTAGGATCGCTGCTGGCGCTGCTGTTGGCCGCCTCGGCCCACGCGCAGGTCACACAGGATTTCCACCGCACCGTCCCTCTTTCCGCCAACGGCCGCGTTTCGCTGGACAACGTCAATGGCAATGTCGAGATCACCGGCTGAGACCGCAATGAAGTGCAAATCGATGCAGTGAAAAAAGCGCGCGATCAGCAGCGGCTCGATGAAGCTCGCATCGAAGTCAACGCCGCCAGCGATTCCGTGGAAATTAAGACTCGTTATCCAGAGGGCCACGCCAACAACAACCCGGCCTCTGGGCATTACCAACTGCACGTGCCGCAGAATGCGCGCCTCGATCGTATCAACCTGGTGAACGGTTCGCTCAGCGTGCAGAAAGTCAGCGGCGAGATGAGTGCCAACCTGGTGAACGGCAAGCTGCGGGTTGACGACCTGGCCGGGCGGGCCTGCGGTCATTGAAAAATGACCGCAGCGGCTCAAGCGTTATAGTGCGGGGCGATCATGACGCCAGCCTAAAGGCTGGCTCTACCCGGTCTACGCCAACTCTGAAACTGCTATAGCCCTAGCATTCAGCCCTGGGTGCTGATTGCTGTCCTAATACGGCCCGATAATGCCTCCGATGTTGCGCGAGGCCGGCAACTTCGCCGTAGTCGCCAAGGTCTCCACCCCCCAGTATTTCGCAAACACGTCCAGGTACTTGTAACCCGAACCGGTGTTGAATAGCACTACGCGATCCTGGCTCGAGAGAAATCCGCTCTGCAACAGTTGCTTGTAGGCGGCGAGCGCAGCGCCTCCTTCGGGAGCCGCGAAGATGCCCTCCGTCGAAGCCATCTCCTTCACTCCGTCCATGATCTCGTCATCACTAACGGCAATCGCCGTCCCGCCGCTCTGGCGCACGATGTCGAGAATGATGAAGTCGCCGTACGCCTTGGGCACACGCAGTCCGGCCGCCAGCGTATGCGCGTCCGGCCACATTTCCGAAGCGGCCTTGCCTTCATGCAACGCTTTAGGAATTGGCGCACAACCATCTGACTGCACGCAGATCATCTTTGGCCGCTTCCCTTTGACGATCCAGCCCAATTCTTCCATTTCTTCGAATGCCTTCCACATGCCAATCAGCCCCACGCCACCCCCCGTCGGGTAGAGGATGGCGTCGGGCAAGCTCCATCCCATTTGCTCGGCCACTTCATAGCCCATCGTCTTCTTGCCTTCCACCCTGAACGGTTCCTTCAACGTTGAGACATCGAACCAGCCTTCCTGGTCTTTGCGCTCGGCGACCATGCGCCCGCAATCGCTGATCAGCCCATCCACCAGCGTCAGATGCGCGCCACTGGCTTCGACCTCCAGCCGATTCGCGATCGGGACATCCTTCGGCATGAAGACGAATGCCTCCAGCCCGGCGGCGGCGGCATAGGCGGCCAGCGATCCTCCGGCATTTCCTGCCGAAGGAGCTGCCAGCTTCGTGAGCCCGTAATGACGCGCCATGGTCAGCGCCGCGCTCATGCCACGCGCTTTGAACGAGCCCGTGGGATTCAGCCCCTCGTCCTTGGTCAGCAGATTAGGGTACTTGCGGCTCGGTAACATCGGCGTAAGTCCCTCGCCGAGCGTCACGGGCTCGGCATCGGGAAGCACCGCCGCGTAGCGCCACATGCTCTTCGGTCCAGCGTTGACCGACTCGCGAGCCGCGTTGCGCCGAATCTCTGCCAGATCGTAGCGAACGTACAGCGGACCCCCATCTTTCGAGCAGATGTTTTGGGCGGTCTCCGCCATAAATGTCGCGCCGCACTTACTGCATTCGAAACCGATGATCTTCGCCATGAAATAATTGCCTCGCAGTAACAATGTTGTGATGCGCAGTGACGTGATGTGATGTGGATTGAAGGGGCACGGCTTTTAGCCGTGCTGCACAGATGCTCTGCCTTTAGCGCCTTTCACTAGTGTCCGGCTTAAGTACCGCCGCCTTAAGGGCGGTGGGTTATTGGGCGACTCAGGTCGCCTGAATCGCTTCGCGCTTGGGTTCCCTGCCCCAACTGCCTCGTCGACCACCCCGCATTCCAATGCCCGCTCCTTATAGCATACAAGCGCTCTCAAAAAAGAACGCTGGAAGCTGACCGCCTGAAAGGCGGTGGGTTTAAACCTGGCACGTCGAACTAGACTGCCCTAAACGTGTGGCTCGCTGCGCACGTAAATGTTGCAATCGTCCGCGCAGCGCGCAAAGCGGTGTCCGCGTCGTTCCAACTCCCGGTCCAACTCGTCCAGCACGAGGTTCGACAACAGGGGCGACAAAGGCCCACCTTGCGGTGTTCCTTCATCGACCGGACTGACCAGCCCGCCCTCCATCACCCCGGCTTCCAGAAACCCGCGAATGAGCTTCAACATCCGCTTGTCTCCGATGCGCCGGGCCACGGCGCTCATCAGCCTGTCGTGGTTCACTCGATCAAAAAACTTCTCCAGATCGAGGTCCACCACCCAGCCATAGCCCTCGCGCACATATTGCTGCGCTTGGGCTACCGCCTGATGCGCCGACCGCTGCGGCCGAAAGCCGTAGCTGTGCCGGGAGAATGTCGCGTCCCACTGCCCTTGCAGAACCTGCAGCACCGCTTGCTCGATCCAACGATCCAGCACCGTCGGAATGCCCAGCTTGCGCACTCCCCCGTCCGATTTGGGGATTTCCACCCGCCTAACCGGTTGCGGTCCGTAGCTTCCACTCAGCAGTTGTTCGCAAATGGCTGGCCAGTGCTGTGCCAGATAGTCGGGCAGTTCCTCGACCGTCATGCCGTCGATACCTGGACTACCTTTGTTGGCCTTGACTCGTTGCAAAGCCCGCTTGAGGTTCTCCCTCTCGCAGACCTCCTCCATCCGTTGTTCCTCTATAGCCGGGCTTTCGGTCGCGATCAAGCGCCGCTCGTCCGGCACCGTATGCCTCGTATCCGGTTCTTGTNNAGAGGACTTCCACCTCCAAGCTGTCAAACATGCTCGGCACACAACAAAAGGGCACAGCCCGCGGGCTGTGCCCTTTTGTTCGCTTCTGTCAACTGGCTCGTCTACAAGATGCCGGCGGTACGCTCTATGTGGCGCTCGCCATCCCGACGGCGTACTGCTCCTGAGAAACTCAACCCTGCGAACGGTCCGCGATTCAACCAGCCAATCGCGCAACCTGAAGCCTTCGCGGTCCGCGCTCTCGCCCATCGCCGCGGACCGACGCCAACGAATCGGCTTTCGCCTTACGCGTAATGCGCGGCGTTCTTCTCGATGAATTCCTGCTTGTCGGCCGGGACCTCATCCACGATGAAAATCGAATTGGTCGGGCACACCGGGACGCAGGCGCCACAATCAATGCAGCCTTCCGGGTCCACATAGAGCTGGGTCGCGGCTTCGAACGTCTCTTCGTCCTTCTTGGGATGGATGCAGTCAGTCGGACAAGCTTCGACGCAGAGTTCATCTTTGGTACAGGTATCGGTAATGATGTATGCCATGATTGCGATCTCCGATTTAGTATTCTCGCTGCCACCTCATCGCGACAGCGCGGCGTTCCTTCCGCCAGATCAAATGTACAAATACCTCGACCACGAAGGCGGTGATCTCAATCACTCCCCTGTTGTGAGCTAGCGCACATTGTGCTCGCAAGACGTTATCGGGCCAGCACCGTGAGCAACCCAATATTGTTCTTTGAAAGCCCCTCAAAGTAGTGCTTTTTCTGGCCTTCCCTTCACTGCCACCGCGATCGGCTTGTTTCCACCACGGATCTTCACTGATGGACACGGATCGGATTTCGAATTTTTTTCTCTCAGGACAATCCGTGTTTATCCGTGAAAACCCGTGTTTGATGTCATTTTTCTCTGTGCCACGTAACGTCGGCGCAGCGAGGTGCCGGTTGGCAATACAGTTGCTATTTACCTTGTAGTTATCCAGCAAGGTCAGCCAAATAGTTGGAAATTCGACTCGGCCACGGGCGCGTAGGTAATTTGTGCATTCAACCTGCGAATTCGACGATGTACCCGCTCCCTCCGCTATAATCGGCCATTCGGCTTCGCTAATCTTGGAAGGAGCTAGGGAATGCACGCAGTCAAGAAACCGAGAGTTCTGGTGGTCGACGATGAGCACGTTATCGCTGACACTCTGGCCAGGATTCTCGATCTCAATGGCTACGAAGCTTCGGCGGTTTACACGGGAACAGCGGCGGTGGAAAGCGCAAGGTCTCTCCAGCCAGACCTTATCATCAGCGATGTCATCATGCCCGACATGGACGGCATCCAAGCTGCCATCAACATCCGCGGCTTTCTGCCGAACTGCAAGATCCTGCTCTTCTCAGGGCAAGCCGCCACCGCCAACTTGCTGGAAAATGCGCGCTCTCAGGGACACGAGTTCGAAATCCTCGGTAAGCCCGTCCATCCTGCTGACCTGCTGGCAAAATTGAAGGGCTAGACGGAATCTGTCCCCCGCGTTCTTGATCCGCACCTAACTCGCCCAGCCGGGCATCCAATCAACAATCGCCGCCTTCGTTCAAGGACCTGATGAAAACTTCGGAAGTTCTACATGCGTGGGGAGCCATCCTTGCCGGACGCCGCCCCTCATTGTCCATCGAACTGACCCGCGAGTGTCCGCTTCGCTGTCCGGGTTGTTACGCCTACGAAGACGCACACCTGGGCACGGCTGGCATAACGCTGCGCCAGCTCTCCGACAGCAAGGGCAGCGCCCTGGTGCAAGGCGTTCTTCGCGTGGTTGAGGAGCGCCGCCCGCTGCACCTCTCCCTCGTAGGCGGAGACCCGCTGGTGCGTTATCGCGAGCTGCTGGAACTGCTGCCCGAGTTGGACCGTCGCGGCATCCACGTGCAACTGGTGACCAGCGCGTTTCGGGAGATTCCCGCCGAATGGAATGCACTATCGCGTTTGAACATTGTGGTCTCCGTGGACGGATTGCAACCGGAGCACGACGTCCGCCGCAAGCCGGCAACCTATGAACGCATCTTGAAGTGCATTGCACACAGCCGCGTCAGCGTTCATTGCACCATCACCAGCCAGATGATGCATCGTGAAGGTTACCTGGAAGAGTTTGTCAAGTTCTGGAGCCTGCGAAAAGAGACCAAACGTATCTGGTTCAGTATCTTCACGCCGCAGAAAGGCGCCGTCGATCCGGAGATCCTGACCGTGCAAGAGCGGACACGCGCCATTGCCGAACTGTTGCGATTACGGGAAGTGTATCCGCTGCTCGACATGTATGCGTCCGCGATCAAGGAATTCGAGCACCCGCCGGCATCGCCGCGCGACTGCATCTTCGCCAGCACCACGACCACCATTTCAGCCGACCTGAAAACCCGAGTCACCCCCTGCCAATTCGGTGGCGACCCCAACTGTTCGCAATGCGGCTGCATTGCAAGTATGGGCCTGGCCGCGGTTGGCCACCATCAGCTCCTTCCCGGCATAACCACGGGGCAGATCTTCACCGTCTCGCAGTTGATCGGCCGCAGCGTTAACGCGCTGCGTTCCTTCGGCCAATCGAATGAAGCCGTCGTCGAGCCCGAGGTTGAAGTTGAAGAAGAGACCCGGGTCGCCTAGGAAAACTCTGAGCCACGCGAAGTTCAGGTAGAGCCAGCCGTCAGAGACCGTGTCGCGACCTAGTATCGGTTTGCGCAGTGGGAGGAAGCACCCAAGAACCAGCCCCGAATGGGGCGAAAGAGCTTAGCCCAGCGCTTCAGCGCTGGGTAGAGTGGGAAAATAAGACCGAGTCCCTTCAGGGACGGCACAGTCCTGGCACGACCTCCTTAAGTATGGGCACTGCGAAATGACTTTGGGTCGCGCTTTCCAGGTCGCCCCATATTGTATTATTATGGTACTTTGGTACATTGTTACCATGAAACAGCAATCTGCTGCCATCGTTGTCGACCGGGTTCAGACCGGCGTCCGCATGGAAAAACGCCTGCTCAAGGTACTCAAGGGATTGGCCGAGCTGAAAGACCTCACGCTCGGCGATTTGCTGGAGGGAATCGTGCTGCACGCCTTTGAGGGCAACGCGCCCTTTTCTCCCGCGACCTTGAAGGAGATCGAACAGCTTCGAAAAATCTATGGCCTCACCCTCAAGGCCACAGACAGCCATAAGCTGAAGGAGCGCCAGGGATGAATCGCGAACTAGCAATCAGCGCCGTTATGTTGTTCGCCGCCGTGATTACGTCCAGCGCCCAGGAGCCGGCGCCTTCCACCGAAACCGCGCCGCTTCACACCCGCACCGACTTCAGCTTTACGGTTGACGCGCCTTTCGATCAAGTCGCGCCGCTATTTGGCGCGAATGAGGAGCGAAAATGGTCGGCGGGCTGGAATCCACAGTTCATCTATCCCACTCCTGCGCGCGATCAGCAAGGCATGGTGTTCAAAGTTGCGCACGGACAGTTCACCAGCGTGTGGGTCAACACGGCGCTCGACCTGGCGGCCGGACACATTCAGTACGCGTACGTGCTGAACGACGCCATGGCCGTGCTGATCGACATTCGCCTGACCCGACAGAGCGCACAGAAGACCGCCGTCACAGTCGTCTATGAACGCACAGCGTTGCTGCCTGCGGCGAACGAGCATGTCCAGCATTTCACCAAGGGCGATGCAGGAGCAGGCAAGGAGTGGGGCGACGCGATCAACAGCTACTTCGCCAAAGCTCGCTCGACCGTGACACCGAAATAATATCACGTGTGAGGCCGCCCAGGTATTACGTTGTCATCCTGAGGGAGGAGCGAAGCGACGAGTCGAAGGATCCCTATGCCTGCCAGACCACCTGTGCGCATAGACATTCTTTGTCTGAGCGAACAGCGAAAAGCGGCTTCCCTACATATCTCTTCTTCCTTCCATCGCCTTCTGCATGGTGACTTCGTCGGCGTACTCGATATCGCTGCCCACGGGAACGCCGGTGGCGATGCGGGTGACCTTTACCGTAGCCGACTTGAACAACCTCGAAAGATAGGTCGCCGTGGCTTCCCCTTCGACCGTGGGATTGGTCGCGACGATCAACTCGTCCACGCCTCCCGACTCCACTCGCTTTACCAGATTGCCGATGCGCAACTGTTCCGGACCAATGCCATGCAGCGGCGACAGCGCACCGTGCAGCACGTGGTAGACGCCGTTGTAGTGCCGCGTCTTCTCGATGGCGGCGATGTTCGTCGGCTCCTCCACCACGCAAACCATCCGCAGGTTACGGGTGGCGCTGGTGCAATAGGTGCAGGGATCCACGTCGGTGATGTTGTTGCAGACGGAGCACAGGCGCAGGCTGGCCTTCACTTCGCGAATGGCATCAGCCAGCAGCTCGGCGTCTTCGTCGCTGGAGCGCAGAATGTAAAACGCGAAGCGCTGCGCGCTCTTGCCGCCCACGCCGGGCAGCTTCTTCAATTCTTCAATCAGTCGAGCCATGGGCTCGGCAAATCTCGACACCCTGTTCCCCCACTCACATTCCCGGCAGGCCCATGCCGCCGAACATCCCGCCCAGGCTGGACTTCAACGCGTCATCCACCTTACGCGACGCCTCGTTCACCGCGGCGGTCACCAGGTCTTGCAGCATCTCGATGTCGCCGGACTTTACCACCTCCGGTTCAATGACGACACTCAGCAATTGCTTCTGACCGTTCATTTTCACCGTCACGCTGCCGCCGCCTGACGACGCTTCAATCGTGACCTGCTGCATTTTTTCTTGCAGCTTCTCCGCCTGCTGCCGCGCCTGCGCCAGCATCTCCTGCAAATTGAATCCGTCCATTAATTCTCCCAATCTCAGCCGCGATCTTTGTGGTCGATTACGGTACGAATCTCGGCGCCAAACTTTTCCTGCATGCGCTGCACGATGGGATCGGCCGCCGCCCGGCTGCGCGCTCCCGCTCCGTTGGTTGGACGCGCCGCCGCCGGCTTCGACGCAACATGAGTACCGCCGCTCACCATCTTGAACCTCAGCGGCCTGCCCGTGGCCTTGCTCAGCGCAGCTTGAATCACGCGCTTCGGTTCCGCCCCAAGCGCCACGTCGATGAGCACCTGCGACATGGCGACCGTAACGCAGACCTCCACCCCGCGCACCGACCACTCAGCTTCTTCAAGGTTGTGCGCCAGCATCTGCTGTCCAGCATCTTCCAGGGCAGCGAGAACTACCTCGCGCGCCAACTCCACCGTGATCTCAGTATTCTTTGGTTGCGGACTCGGCTCAGGCTCGAGGGCGACGGCCGTCGCGACACCCGTTTCTATTGCTGCCGACGCATCGCCGCCTGAGATCTCCGGCTCTGCCTGTGCGCTCGACCTCGGAACGGGGGCCGGATCGCTTCGTTGCTTGGATACGTCCTGCTGCCCTTCGGCTTTGGGTTCGCTCTTGCGCTTGCGGTCTGCCTCGAACGGAGACGGCCGCGTGAACGGCGATGCCGCGGGCGCCCGCGACGATTGCGGTTCCGGCTCGTTGGTCGCCCGAGAGGTCACGCTCGCTCGCGCCGCCGCAGAAGCCGCCGGCCGCGAGCTTGCGCCTCCAGCTCGCGACGACGATCCCGATGGACTCGTCTTCCCCGCTTCTCCGCTCAGCAATTCTTCCAGTGGCAACAGACGCTGTGCATGCACCAACTTCAGCAATCCCAACTCCAGATGGAAGCGCTGCTCCTGCTTGTAGCCCAAATCGCTGTGGGTACGCAGCATGATCTGCATGAAGCGCGCCAGGTCTTCCTCGCTGAAGCGTTCCGCCACGCGCGCTACGCGGGCGCGCTCGTCGGAGGAAATCTGCAGCACCAGCGAATCGCTCCCCGCCACTTTGGCCACCATCACGTTCCGCAGGAAGCGCAACATCTGCCGGGCAAAGTGCTGCGCGCTTTGTCCTTCCACCAACAGACGGTCGATGGCCCGCAACACATCCGCGCTGGAATTCCGCGCCACCGCGTCCATTACGTCTTCCAGAACATTCGAGGAAACCGTTCCCACCAGCCCGCGCACCACGTCGCCACTCAGCGTGGTCCCACAACAAGCGATGGCCTGGTCCATGATGCTGAGCGCGTCGCGCATGGAACCATCGCCCACCTCCGCCAGCATGGCCAGCGCGTTGTCGTCGGCCTCAATGCCCTCCTGCCGGGCGATGTCGCGCAGTTGCTGCACGATGTCGTCGAAGCGCACGGCGTGAAAGCTGAAGTGCTGGCAGCGTGAGCGGATAGTCTGCGGAATGTCCTCCGGCTGGGTCGTCGCCATCATGAAAACGATATGACTAGGCGGCTCTTCCAGGGTCTTCAGCAGCGCATTGAAGGCGGCGTCCGTAATCTGGTGCGCCTCGTCAAGAATGTAAATCTTGAAGCGGTCGCGGGCCGGACGATAGCGCGCGGCTTCACGCAGCTCGCGAATCTCATCGATGCCACGGTTGGTGGCCGCGTCGATCTCGATCACGTCCACCGCGTTGCCGGCGCGGATTTCGACGCACGCATCGCAAACCCCGCACGGCTCGGGCACTGGATGGTCCTGCGAACGGCAATTCAGCGCCATCGCCAGGATGCGCGCGATGGTCGTCTTGCCAATGCCGCGGTGGCCGCTGAAGATGTAGCCGTGGGCGATGCGTCCCTGCGCGATGGCATTCTTCAGCGTGCGGGTGACATGCTCCTGCCCGATCACCTCGGAGAACTTTTGTGGACGGTATTTGCGCGCCAGAACCTGATAACTCATGGGAGGGGAAAACTCGATTATACGGTCTGGCGCTGTAGAACGGGAACGAGCCCGGCGAGCCGGCCTGCAGGCCGGCGTTTGGGATTCACCCCCCCCGCTCTCCTTTGGCATGAGGATGGGTGCGGTCGTAAACCTCCATCACATGTTTGACGGTGAGTTGCGTGTAGCGCTGGGTAGTCGAGAGGCGCTCATGGCCGAGCATCTCCTGGATAGCTCGCAGGTCGGCGCCTTCCTCCAGCATGTGCGTGCCGAAGGCATGGCGCAGGGTATGCGGATGCACGTCGGGCGAGAGTCCGCGCGCTACGGCAATCTGCTTCACGATGCGGCCCACGCTGCGGGTCGTGAGCCGCGACCCGCGAAGGTTGATCAGCAGCGCGCGCTCGGTCGTGCGCTTGCATTCGCCCAGCACCCGCTGGCGCGCCGGGAGATAGGCCCGCACCGCCGCCTGCGCCGAGTCGCCGAACGGGACAAATCGTTCCTTGCGGCCCTTGCCTCGCACCAGCACGAGTTCGTTGGACCATCGGATATCGTCAACGTTGATGCCGATCAGCTCCGAGTTGCGGATGCCGCAGCCGTAGAGCAGTTCCAGGATTGCCT
>PLQW01000024.1 GCA_003160215.1 Acidobacteriaceae bacterium | reverse complement strand
GAGGATGTGCGCATCGAGGAGGCGGCCCCGCAATATTCGCCGCTCGATTCCATTCAGGAGATTTATAGCAATCCTGCTGCCAGGGTTGGTCACCGGCTTCGTGTGCGCGGCCTGGTAGCCGCAAGGCTCTCCCCCGATACGCTGCTGCTGGAGGACCGCTAGGGAGCGATTCAATGCAAGTTGTCTTCCTCGCAGGCCATCCCGGTTGGTTCTTCTGTCGAGGTGGCGGGATTTCCCGGAAGCGACGGCCCGGGAATCGAACTTCTCAATGCGCAGGCAACCGAGATCGCGCCGGCGCAGGTCGCCAGCATCAAAACTGCCGGCATCGGGGCTAGGGAAATCGAGACAGTAGCTGCAGTCCGTGAACTGCCGGAAGAGCGCGCCAGCCTCGCCCTGCCAGTACGCATTACCGGTGTCATCACGTACAACGACGCGATGTGGAACCAGTTATACCTGCAAGACTCGACCGGTGGCATCTACATCAAGTACTTAGGCGCCCGCTCGGAGATCCATGTCGGGGACAAAGTAACTGTCGTGGGCCTGACCAATGCTGGTGACTTTGCGCCGGTCATTGTTGCTCCCAGGTTCCTGAATGAGCGTGCGGCGTCGCTGCCTTCTCCCCTGCCGGTTACTGCCATCGAGGCTGCCAGCGGAACGCGGGATGCACAGTTCGTCGAGATCCAGGGAGTGATCCATCCAATCAAGATTGGAGAGGAAGCCCCACATCTTTTTACGTTCGAACTGTATTCAAGTTTTGGCCAGATCCATGTGTACTTCCCGTTTCTGCCTTCTTATGTTGAGCGCCTGCGGCAGCTTGTAGATGCCAGGGTCAACATCCGCGGAGTCCTTGGAACTGTTTTCAACTCTCGCCGCCAATTGGTCGGGTACCAGTTGTTGGTTACCTCGCCGGATGATATTCAGGTCATTGAACCGTCGGTTCAGAATCCATTTGAGTTGACGCCTACCCCGATCCGAGAACTTCTCCAATACTCTGACCGTGTGAAATCCGGCCATCGCCTGAAGGTAAAAGGCTGGGTAACCATGGCCGGGCCGGGCTCTCTCTACGTTCAAGACGATAGCGGCGGAGTCGAGGTCGAGGGCGATCGTGCTTCACTTCAGCTTGGCGATCTTGTTGAGGCGGTTGGATACCCCTCGCTTCTGGGCAGGTATTCACCGGTCATCACAGATGCCGTGTTTCGATCGCTCGACCGGAAGGGAACGCCTCCAGCCAAGGCTGCGACCGTCGAATCGATTTTGCAGGGACAATACGATTCGCAGCTTGTTTCGATCGAAGGGAAAGTGCTGGCTGCCATCGACGGTCCTTCCGGCAAGAGTCTTCTTTTGCAGTCCGGTATTCACACCTTTGCCGCGGAGTTGAAAACGAACGATTGGGGGGCAAAAGCGTGGCCTCCCAAAGAGGGCAGCGTGCTCCGGCTTACGGGAATCTGTTCGGCTCAAGTCGATCCGGACAAATTGTACGTGCTTCTCCAGCAGCATCCCGTCAGTTTCAAGATTCTGTTGAGGTCTCCTTCCGACGTCACTGTGGTCAAGTCGGCGCCATTCTGGAACCTCGCACATGCGTTCCTCGTGCTGGTAACCTTCGCCCTCGCAATCCTACTGGCCCTGTTGCGGGTTAACATGCTGCGCAAAAGGGTGCGTCTGCAAAAGCTCGCTTTGCTGAAAGCCGCTGAAACGGCGAAAGCAATTGAAGATCTCTCGAATGCGATGCTAAAGGTTTCCACTAGTCAGGAGTTCAATACCACGGTGTCGGTTCGCGGCAGCGAGGAAGTCGCGCAACTCGTGGTTGGATTCAACGGAATGCTCTCGGAGCTGCAGAGGTCGGAACAAGCGAATCGAGAGGCCGAAGCCAAACTGCAGCAACAGGCACTGACGGATGAGCTGACGCGGCTGCCGAACCGGCGGCATCTTTCCGATCATTTGTCGCAAAGCCTTGCGGCAGCGAATTGCGACCACAACATGCTTGCACTGCTCTACATCGATCTCGACGGGTTCAAATTGGTCAACGACAGTCTCGGACATGTCGCCGGTGACGTTCTATTGGTGCAGGTGGCTGAACGATTGGGCTCGCGGCTTCGGAAGTCGGATACCCTGGCGCGTATTGGCGGGGACGAGTTTACCGCCGTATTGAAAGGCATCAAGAAGAAGGACGAAGCGCAGACGGTCGCGGAAAACCTGCTGAAAGCGCTTGCACGGCCGTTTCAAATTGAGGGGCAGGAGATCACCATCGGCGCCAGCATCGGCATCTCCACTTTTCCCGATCACGCAAACGACGAGATGGATTTGCTGCAACAAGCTGACAATGCGATGTATGCCGCAAAGCGAAGCGGCAAGAACCATTTCGCATTCTTCACCCAGGATCTTGGGAATTCTGTTAGAGAACGCATGACACTTGAGAATCAGCTTCGACGCGCGCTGGAAGACGCGAGTATTACGGTCGACTACCAGCCGGAGTTCGACCTTGCTTCGAATCGACTGGTCCGGTTCGAAGCGCTCGCCAGATGGACCCACCCAACACTTGGGGCGATTCCTCCCTCTAAGTTCATCCCAGTGGCTGAAGAGAGCTGCCTCATTGTCCCGCTGGGCGCATACATCATGGAGCGGGCTTGCACTGAGGCCGTCGGCTGGCAATCTCTTGCCGATCACCCTATCCAGGTGGCAGTCAACGTCTCCAGTGTCCAATTCGCTCGTGACGCGTTCGTGGACGAAGTATTCGAAATGTTAAAACGGACCGGCCTCAATCCGAATCTG
>PLQW01000205.1 GCA_003160215.1 Acidobacteriaceae bacterium | reverse complement strand
CGCCGTAAAACCAAAATCGGCGGTTGGCGCCACGGTGAATTCCCAGCGGACCACGAATGGCGTTGCCAAACTCTCCGGGGCCGATAGCGTCGTGCTTCGGGAACACCTCGATGCCGTCTGCCAGGCCTTAGCCTTTTACCGGCACTCCCAGCCTCAGAGCAAGACCATGGATGTAGGTTCGGCACTCCTTGGCCAGCAGAGGTGTTGCGAGGAAGATCCAAAGATGCCCACCGCGCTTGCTCATCTCCAGCGCCGGCTCCAACCTGTCCTGCCAGTACATAGACCGCCCCAGAATCAGGATCTCCGGGCACGAGCAAGAACAGCAGAACCGACGCCGGCAACTCGATCCAGCGAACGATCTCGACGTTTTCGGCGACCTTTATTAGTTCGGCTATTGCTGTCTGCAGATCGACGCCAGGGTCGACTTGCACAATGGGTTCAACCATCATTTGCCCAAACATTGCAGTGATCCTTTCCGGGCAGTCCGCCCCATGTCGACTTGTGCTGAAGGCCAAGACGGAACTAATGGCGCACACCTCGGCTGACGCACGAGGAAGCAAGTGCGTTAAGAGTCTTGTTTTGTTGGCAGTACTAGGGTTGAGAGTGGGGTAGAGCAGAAAGAAGATCGTTAGCAGACCGACGGCTATATAGCTATATAAAAGGATGTAGGCCGCACGCTCAGACTCTTCACTACTCGGCGATGGCGGCGAAAGATAATGTCTGAGCCACCAACAATGCCGCTGGCACCCCGGTTCGGCATCTCGCGGCGCCGACCCCACCTGCACACTCACTGTGTTTGGGGCGCGTCCGATACAGCACTAAGGTTTTGAAGGGGTGCGGCTTCGCAGGCTACGGAAGAACTCTGTGAAAAAGCCGGGAAGTGTGCTTCTTGGTGGGCTCCCCGCATTTATGCGGGGGGAAAATTTCGGCTTTGATCATGCGCTTTAGCGCCGGCATCGGGAAATCCCGGGGCTAAGGCCCGTTCTAAGACGGCACAGTTCTCACACGCCCTCTTCAGCCCCTGAGGCACTTCGGTTTGGCCCACGCCGGTATTTATGACATGGCTTCTAGTCCGAAATAGTAACGGCCATAGACTCGCGCTTCAGGACCCAGAACTCAGAACAGCTTCTTCGAATCCAGCAGAATCGTGACTGGCCCGCGGTTCACCAGTTCAACCTCCATCGTCTCCTGGAAGCGGCCGGTCTCGCAGCGCAACCCCAGCGCGCGAATACGCTCCACGAAGCTCGCGTACAACTCCCGCGCACGCTCCGGCCGTGCGGCCGCATCGAACGATGGCCGTTTGCCGCGCCGGATATCTCCAAACAGCGTGAATTGCGAAACCGCCAGTATCGCCCCGCCTATCTCCCCCACGCTGAAGTTCATCTTCCCTGCCTCATCCTCAAAGATCCGTAACCCCACCACTTTCTCCGCAAGGTAGTCGGCATCGGCCTCGCTGTCCTCCTGCCCAACTGCCAGCAACACCAGCAGACCTTTTCCGATCTCTCCAGTAGTCTCGTCGCCCACCTTGACCGACGCCCGGCTCACTCTCTGCACCACAGCCCGCATGGCAGCGTTGTATCACAGCCGCGGAGGGTGAAGACACCGGTGGCCGCCCATTCTTGCGTGGAAAAGAATTTACCCCTCGCGTTGACCTTGCCAAGCCCACCGTTTAGGATGAATCGGGCATCATCTATCTGAGCGCTCTCGAAGCTAATCGTGTGTTTCGGCTGTCGGAAGAGCCCTCGGCATTCTTTACACGGCTTCCTGGCTGCAATTAGACTTACGGGTTTGCCCGCCGTGGCGGATGCCACGGTGCGCGATAGGAGAACGAATCGATGGCTTCGGTTGAAGAACGGGTGAAACAGATCATCGTGGAGCAGTTGGGCGTGGATGAAGCGGAAGTGACGCCTAGCGCTTCGTTTGTAGACGACCTCGGTGCCGACTCGCTCGACACGGTCGAACTGGTCATGGCTTTCGAAGAGGCCTTCGAGATCGAAATCCCTGACGAGGATGCGGAGAAGATCCGCACCGTGAAGGACGCCGTGACGTACATCGACCAGCACGCCAAGGCGAAGAAGTAACCGCCAGTCCGGCCACCACCCGGTCCGCCCACCGCGTCGGGGAGCGGCCTGGGCCAGGTCAACCGATATACTAAAAGTTTTTTCGCTTGCCGTGGCAGGCGGGTCAAAAGGAGATTGCGACCTCATGGCATCCGTAGATGAACGCGTAAAACAAATCATCGTGGAACAATTGGGAGTGGATGAGGCCGAGGTGACGCCCAACGCTTCGTTCGTGGACGACCTGGGCGCCGATTCGCTGGACACTGTCGAGCTCGTAATGGCCTTTGAGGAGGCCTTCGAAATCGAGATTCCCGACGAAGATGCGGAGAAGATCCGCACCGTGAAGGACGCCGTGGACTACATCAACTCGCACGCGAAGGGATCGAAGTAGATTGAGTCGCCGTGTCGTCGTAACGGGAATCGGGGTCATCTGCGCTGTCGGCCACAACGCCGAAGAGGTGTGGGCAGCGCTGCTGGCTGGCAAGAGCGGCGTGGAACGTATTACCGCCTTCGACGCCTCACAGTTTGCCTGCCAGATCGCGGCCGAGGTCAAGAACTTCGACCCCTTGCAGTTCGTGGAAAAAAAGGAAGCGCGCAAGATGGCGCGCTTTATTCATCTGGCCATCGCGGCCAGCGATGAAGCCCTGCGCATGGCCAATTACAAAGTCTCGACTGAAGAGATGGCCGAGCGCACCGGGGTAAACATCGGTTCGGGCATCGGTGGCTTCGACGTCATCGAACGCGAACACTCCAACCTGCTCAACGGCGGCCCGCGCAAGATCTCACCGTTCTTCATTCCCGCGGCCATCGTCAACCTTGCTGCCGGGCAAGTCAGCATCCGCAACAACGCCAAAGGCCCCAACGAGGCCACCTGTACCGCCTGCACCACCAGCGCGCACTCCATTGGCGACGCCGCTCGGGTCATCAAGTACGGCGATGCCGACGTGATGATCGCCGGCGGTACCGAAGCCGCCATCACGCCCATGGGAGTTGGAGGATTCGCGGCCATGCGCGCGCTCTCCACCCGTAACGACGACCCTCATCGCGCCAGCCGTCCCTGGGACAAAGACCGCGACGGTTTTGTGATCGGCGAAGGCTCAGGCATCCTGATCCTCGAAGAGCTTGAGTTCGCCAAAAAGCGCGGAGCGAAAATCATCGCTGAGGTGGTCGGTTACGGCATGGGCGCCGACGCCAACCACATTACCCAGCCTGCCGAGAACGGGGCGGGGGGATTCCGCGTGATGCGTAATGCTATGCGAGATGCTGGCATCGCCCCGGAGCAGATCGGCTATGTCAACGCACACGGCACGTCCACTCCGCTGGGCGACGAACTGGAGGCTACGGCCATCAAGCGCGCCTTCGGCGATCATGCCTACAAGATGCTGGTCAGCTCGACCAAGTCGATGACCGGGCATCTGTTGGGCGGCGCTGGAGGATTGGAAGCCGCCATCACGGTGCTGGCGCTGCGCGACCAGATCGTGCCTCCGACCGCCAATCTCGACAACCCTGACCAGGGCTGCGATCTCGACTTCGTGCCTCACACTTCGCGCCAGGTCAGCATGGATTACGCCATGTCGAATTCCTTCGGCTTCGGCGGCACCAACGGCTGCCTTGTGTTCAAACGCTGGACAGAGTAGAAGACCCTCAGTTCAAGAAAGCGACGTTCGGGTAGCGCGGACCTTCAGAATCTGCATGAGAACCAAGCTTGGTTTTTGCCGATGGAATGTGCCGGCAAAAATCCAGCGCCGTAGGCGCGGCTCAGTTTAGCCCACGAACTTGTCGGTCTTATCCAAGTGCTTTCAGGATAAGCTCTTTGGCAATCAACTTGGCAACGGATTCGGCTCGGGGCAGCAAGGAGCATGATCTGAGATTCCAGCGTCGAACACAAAGGGTTCCAACTGGAGAATCGGTGCTCCCGATTGACGTCGCTCTTATCCGCCGTGCCTGCTGGCGATAAAAGCTCCGAAGCCGATGTGTGCCAGTCCGAAACCGGCAGCCAGCATGACGTTGGCCCACGTCCACGGCACGGGCAGGGCAACGGCGCCGAGCGCCACAAACACGATACCCATCGCCGGCACCGCACGCACGGAAAACGCGCCGGCTTGCACCACGCCGATTCCGTAGAGCAACAACCACACCCCGGGGATCAGCCGCGTGGAGCCGTCCCACACGATGGCAGCCGTGAGCACACCCCCGGCAGCCAGGGCCGGCAGCAGTCCCATCAACAGCCGCCGTCTCGCAAGGGACAGCGCGTCCGTTCCCTGCCGGGAAGCTTTCTGCTGCATGCTGAACAGCGCGATGGTGAACGCGACTAGCGCTTCCGCAAGCCACACTGCCAGCCAGCCATCTATGGTCCGCTGACGCATCGCGACCGGGGTGGCGATGAGCGCAGTAGCTCCCATCGCACTCAAGCCCCAGCCGGGGACAGCCGTAAATGTCGAACTGCGCTCCACGGTGGCCTTCGTAACTACCTCAAAAATATAGGTAATTATCCCGCCGCCTCACGTATATAATGGAGTTACCTTGGCAAGGTCGCAGAATTTAATAACGGATGCCCCTAGGCGTTCAGTTGGGGATGAATTCGGCAACGTGCGCCCACCGTCCCGCAATTTGGTGGATTGTTTTGTCGGTGAGGTACTTACTGGTAGGCCACAGAACGGCTCTGCCGTCCGGCGGCCACAAGGAAACGGACACGGGATTCCAGATGTCGGCTTGACGAAAGTAGGGGGTGAATCGCGGTTGCTTAAGCACCCTACTTCCCCACCTAAAGGCGGCCACTTGAATAACCAAAAATCCGACAGTGTAGGTGAATACAAACACCCTAAAATTTCGGTAACGACCCGTGTTGATTTTCGCATAGTGCCCCTCATAGCGCCCATGAAGGCGGGGCCCCCGATACGTCGAAAGCCAAATCTGGATGCCGCCGGGAAGGAAGTGCCCATCCTCGGAGAACCGTTTTCGTTCGGCTGGGGGGAAGAATGGGCCGCCAAGCTCATTCCCCGCACAGTTAACAACAACGGCGGCCTTGTACGCAAACATCGCAATCGACGCAATCCCGATAGGAAGCAATGACACTGCCGACCCATGCCGAATCATGTTTGACATCGTTGCAGACGCTTGGGCGTCGAGGTCGCTCATCCATCCGTTATTGCACGTCTCGCAGACAACGCGAGCGACGGCATCAATCGACTTGCTTTTCCATTTCTTCGCTTCAGGGCCGACGCCCCACTCTACGTGGTACGTTCCCTGATAGCTGGAGAACAAACGCCCCATCCATTCGCTCCAGATGTGCTCAGCAGTCATCTTGGCTGGGTGTAGACAAAAGGCGCATTGCTTCATGGGCGTACAATGTGGGGCATGAGTAGTGACAGTCCTAAGACTCTTAAGCCAAGGCCGGAAACAGAGAATAAAATGCAGCCCCTTAGCGAAGCTGCATTTGACGGGCTTTTGCGGAAGTCCGCTCAGTCGAACACTCCGAAACCCGCGCCAAAACATCGTTGAAAATCAGGTTGCCCTTGTCGCGCCTGTTGTAGCGAAACGAGTATTCATCCAAGTACGTCTGCAAGTATTTCTTGCCGACGGAGTGGTAAACTCCCCCGATTCCACGCTTAACCAGAGACCAAAATCCATCAATCGTTTGGGTATGAACGTCTCCCATGACGTACACGCCAGCGCTGTGATTGATGCGGCGATGCTTATAACCCTTAGAGTCCAGCCCATCATACGAAGCCAGTTCGTCGGTGAACACAACGGACTCCGGCAGGATATATTCTTTGGCGATTCCATGAAGAGTCTCACGGGTAGCGTCGTTGGCGACGACAGCCACAACACGACCTTTGCGCTCTACGACCCCGACAACGCAGGTTTTCTTCCCATCGCCAGCCGGAGGACGCCCGCGAACACCTTTGCGTTTTCCGCCCATGTAGGTTTCGTCCATCTCGACGCTAAGCCCCTCCAGTTGCATGTCTCCCTCGGACAGCAACGAGCGAATCTGGCGGAACATGCGCCACGCGGTTTTGTAGGTTACTCCAGTTTCCCGCTGAATCTGTTTCGCGGAAATCCCGCAGCGTGTCGAGGCCATCAAGTACATGGCGTAGAACCAGAGACGGAGCGATGTGCTGGACTTCTCGAATATGGTTCCGGCCATCGGCGAAATCTGCGTACCGCAGTAAGCACAGCTATAAACCGGACGGCCCGCGATGCGGTAATGTCTGCGCTCCTGCTCGCATATCGCGCAGTAGGTAATCCCGTCTGGAAAGCGCAGTTTCATCAGCTCATCCAAACAGGCAGCATCGTTTGGGAATCTGCGGTTGAAATCTTCAACCGTAAATCGCAACTCTTTTGGAATCGTCTGTCTGCGGTTCATATCAATAACAATACCGCAGATTATACGTGATGTCAAGGGATAATTACCAAAATATAAGCGGCACAGCCTTCCGATTGTGCCGCCAAGCTTCGCCGCAGGAAGGCGGCCCGGTCAACTAAAGCACGTCCATAGCTTCGCTGAATGAAGGCTACACCTCGGGGCCCTGCGGGTCGCGCTGAAACCCCCAGCTTCAGTCCCTCACTTCACCTCTGCTGTTTGCGGCCCACCCACCCGCTTCGCCACCTTGAACGTTAGCCTGTGCTCCTTTTTGTCCACCTCCACGACGACGTGATCGCCGTGCAGCACTTCGCCGTCGAGAATCTTCATGGCCAGCGGGTCCTGCACCAGGCGCTGGATCGCCCGCTTCAGCGGACGCGCACCGTAGTTCGGATCGTAGCCTTCGGTGAAGATCAGTTCCTTCGCCTTCGCGGTCAGCTCCAGGCTGATCTTGCGATCGGCCAGCAGCCTGCGCAGGTCTTCCAACCGCAGGTCCACGATCTTGGTCAACTGCTCTTTGCCCAGCGGGTTGAAGATGACAATGTCGTCCACGCGGTTAAGGAACTCGGGCTTGAAGTGCGCCCGCAGCGCCTCCATCACCCTCTGGTGCGCTTCGGAGATCTGCTCGGGTGAGCGCTCTCCCAGATCCTGCAGGTAGCTGGAGCCGATGTTCGACGTCATGATGATGATGGTGTTCTTGAAATCGACAATGCGACCCTTGCCGTCGGTCAGGCGGCCATCGTCCATGATCTGCAGGAAGACGTTGAACACGTCGGGATGCGCTTTCTCGATTTCGTCGAACAACAGCACCGCGTACGGCCGGCGGCGCACTGCTTCCGTCAATTGCCCGCCTTCGTCGTAACCCACGTAGCCCGGAGGCGCACCGATCAGACGCGACACGGAATGTTTCTCCAGGTACTCCGACATGTCGATGCGGACCATGGCGTGCTCGTCATCGAAGAGGAATTCCGCCAGCGCCCGCGCCAGCTCGGTCTTGCCGACGCCCGTTGGACCGAGGAAGATGAACGAGCCAATCGGACGGCGCGGATCGCTGAGCCCGGCGCGCGAACGCCGAATGGCGTTGGCCACGCTCTGAATCGCTTCGTCTTGGCCAATAACGCGCTGCCGCAGGCGGTCTTCCATCGTCACCAGCTTCTTAACCTCGCCTTCCAGCATCTTCGACACCGGAATACCGGTCCACTTGCTGACGATTTTGGCGACGTCTTCCTCGTCCACCTCTTCTTTCAACATGCGTGACTGCTTGCCGTCCATCGCGGCGCCGAGCTTCTTGACCTCAGCCTCGAGCTGCGGCAGCTCGCCGTACTTGATTTGCGCGGCGCGATTGTAGTCGCCTTTGCGGGTGGCTTCCTGCTCCTCCAGCTTCAGCTTCTCGATGCGCTCTTTAGCCGCGCGCACCTTGGCGATGGCTTCCTTCTCCTGCTTCCAGCGCGCCTTCAGGGCGTTGGCTTCTTCCTTGATGTGCGCAAGCTCTTTTTCCAGAGCGGCCAGTCGCTCGCGCGAGTTCGGGTCGTCTTCGCGCTTCAGCGCCTGGCGCTCGATTTCAAGCTGTGTCGCCCGGCGCTCCAGTTGGTCGATCTCGGTGGGCATCGAGTCAATCTGGATGCGCAGCGACGCCGCAGCCTCATCAATCAGGTCGATGGCCTTGTCGGGCAGAAAACGATCGGAGATGTAGCGATGCGACAGCGTTGCCGCCGCGACAATGGCCGAGTCCTTGATGCGGACGCCGTGATGAACTTCGTATTTCTCCCGTAGACCCCGCAGGATCGCGATCGTGTCCTCCACGTTGGGCTCGCCCACATAAACAATCTGGAAGCGGCGCTCCAGCGCGGCGTCCTTCTCGATGTACTTGCGATATTCGTTCAGCGTGGTCGCGCCGATGGCGCGCAACTCACCGCGGGCCAAGGCGGGCTTCAGCATGTTGGAAGCGTCAATCGCGCCTTCGGCCGCTCCGGCTCCCACCAGCGTGTGGAGCTCGTCGATGAAGAGAATAACCTGCCCATTGGACTGCTCGATCTCTTTCAGCACCGCCTTCAGGCGGTCTTCAAACTCGCCACGATACTTCGCACCGGCCAGCATCGCGCCCAGGTCAAGCGACACCACGCGCTTGTTCTTCAACTGCTCAGGAACGTCGCCGGAAACAATGCGCTGCGCCAGACCTTCAACGATGGCGGTCTTGCCGACGCCCGGCTCGCCAATAAGCACCGGGTTGTTCTTCGTCCGGCGCGACAGCACCTGCACCACGCGCCGCACTTCCTCGTCGCGGCCGATCACGGGATCGAGTTTGCCCTGGCGGGCGAGCTCGTTGAGGTCCTTGGCGTAACGCTCCAGCGCTTGGTACTTCGCCTCGGGATTTTGGTCGGTGACCTTCTGATTGCCGCGCACCGAGGTCAGCCCGCGCAGAATGTTGTCGTAGGTCGCGCCCGCCTTCGCCAGGATCTCCTTGGCCGGATCGCGCTTCAGCTTCGTCAGGGCCAACAGGATGTGCTCGGTCGAGACGTAATCGTCCTTGAAGTTGGCCGCCTCTTTGAAAGCGTTCTCCAACATCTGCGAGGCGGCATCGGAGAGATGGGCTTGCGTGGCCCCGCTGCCGGAAACCTTAGGCAGCTTCTCGATCGCACTCATGGCCTCGTTCTGCACTGTCGCTACATGCAGTCCTACGCGCTCCAAAAGAGGCGAGACGATGCCTTCGCGATCTTCCAGCAGCGCGGCCAGAATATGTACTGGCTGCAGCTCAGGGTTGCCGTGCTCGCTGGCGATGTCGTTCGCCCGCTGCATGGCCTCCTGCGCTTTCACGGTTAATTTGTCCCGACGAATTGCCATGGGGTCACTCCAGTGAACAGTGGATAGTGGTTAGATGATAGAAGTCAAGAGGTGCAGGCCATCGAGTACCGCTAACCCCTAACCCCTAGCCCCTGTTTTTCCCTTCCGCCCCTCCGGGTGAGTACTTTCGGCAAACAAAAGGGAAGCGATGTTCCCGCCTCCCTTGAACTCTCCAGCTCGTCTCCCTCCAGGAATCCCACCGGAAGGGCGAAACTTGGATTAGGCAACCTGCCTCTTTCGCCTGGGTCTGGGTCTGGCTCTCGGGCTTCTTGCCCTCGATGCTCTTCTGGCTGCCTACGTTGACCTTGATCTGCTTCGGCTTGGCTTCGGCCCGCTTGGCCAGCCGGATGTTCAACACGCCGTTGTTGTAGTCGGCGTGAATGTCGTCGGTGTTCACCGCGTTCGGCAGCGTGAAGGAGCGGCTGAAGCTGCCATAACGGCGCTCCACGCGACGGAAGTTCTCTTCCTTCTCTTCCTTCTCGAACTTGCGCTCGCCACTCACGGTCAAAACGTTGTTTTCCACCCGGATGTCCAGGTCTTTCTCGTCGATGCCGGGCACTTCCAGCTTCAACTGGATACTGTGCTCGTCCTCGTAGATGTCAACCGGTGGAGCGAAAGCGCCGGCAGTGAGCGACTCTTCACGCCCGCCGTACTGCTCTTCGAACAGACGGTTCATGCGTTGCTGCAAAGCATTCAATTCACGAAACGGGTCCCAACGGGTCAACACAGTCATGGTTCCAAATCCTCCAATGAAATGTCGGTCTTTATGACCTTCGCTAAGTTTTATGCATATCTTAGCATGAAGGAAGCATAAAACATGAGTGTCTTGTTGTCAATCTATTGCTCGATAGTTTATCTGCTCTGGGATTACTCTTGTAAGCATAAGATAATATTGTACTTAAATTTGGTATTCCGTCGCGACATCATCTCTCGTTTGGCTAAAGCGAGGGAAGCGCACCAGAACCAGCCCCGAAGGGGCGAAAAATCTTAGCCCAGCGCTTCAGCTGGATTATTCATGAATGTGAGGTGTCATCCCGAGCGGAGCGCCCGCAAATAATCTCCGACCCGCTTCTTTTGCGGGTCGGGCGGGCGCGGAGTCGAAGGACCCCTATTGCCGCACAAATCACAGTGTGGCCGCCTTGCACAGCAGCAAGTCCGGGATTGCTGGCGCCCAAAGGGTTCCTTCGACTCCTCGCTGCGCTCGTGGCTCAGGATGACACTCCAAGAGATTACGCGCGCTCATGAATAATCAAGCTGAAGCGCTGGGTAAAGTGAAAATAAGACCGAGTCCGGCAGGGACGGCAGAACTTGCGACACAGTCTCTGAAAGCCTGTTGCTCCGCGTCACACGCCGCTTCGTCCTACCCCATGACCTGGCAAATAACGCATTTCAGGTAGGCGGTTTCCGGCACATTTAACAGGATCGGATGGTCGAGAGACTGGCCGCGCTTTTCCAGAATTCGCACTCGGCGGCCCGCATCGGCAGCGGCGGAGCCGAGCATCGCGAAGAATTCCGCCTCGCTGACGTGGAACGAACAGGAGCAGGAGACGAGAATGCCGCCTGGCCGAAGCATCTTCAGGGCGCGAAGATTCAGCTCCTTATATCCGCGCAGCGCGGTCGGCACCGCGCGCTTGGTCTTGGCGAACGCCGGTGGATCGAGAACGATGGTGTCATACTGCCGGCCCGCGATAGCGTAGTCCTTGAGCAGGTCGAAGGCGTTGGCTTCTATCCATTCGATCTCGCCGCAACGGTGAGTGGCCCGGTTGAGCTGCTCGTTCTGCTCCGCCACTTCCAGCGCCGGACGCGACGAGTCCACGGCGGCGACGGTTCCACATGTCCGCGCGAGGTGCAGCGCAAATCCTCCCTGATAGGTGAAGCAGTCGAGCGCGTCTCCGTGAGCGTAGCGCGCGGCGGCGGCGTAGTTCTCGCGCTGGTCGAGGAAGGCGCCGGTCTTCTGTCCGCCGAGTCCGTCGAAGTGGAAGCGGACATCGTTCATGGTGAAGATGGTGCTGGATTGCTCGCCGCGAACCAGTTGCGACTCGCGCGGCGGCAATTGCTCCAGTTCGCGAATGTGGGCATCGACGCGCTCGATGACGCTGGCCTCGGGAAAGTGTTCGGCGATCGCGTCGAGGACTGTCTGCCGCAGGTCCTGGCGATCGAACGCCTGGGTCAACGCCTGCATGGTGAGCACATCGTTGTACTTGTCGAGGATGAGCCCGGGCAGCAAGTCGGCCTCGCTGAAGATCGCGCGGTAGGAATCGGTGTCGCGCACGATTTGCTCGCGAAAGTGGACTGCGGCGGCAATGCGTTCCAGCAGGAGCGATGGGAGTTGTGCTGCGGCGATTTCGTCGCCGGTCAGGAGGCGAATCGCAATCTGCGATGCACTGCTGTAGAGCGCCGAACCCAGGCGGCGCCCACGCTCATCGTGGACGTGAACCAGCGAACCGGCCGGGGCCTCGGCTGGCGGCACCAGATCGGAGCGATAGACCCACAGGTGTCCGCCTCGCAGGCGCGCCGCGCCGCGATGGTTCACGGTTATGACTGGGATGGAATCGGCCAGGGCGTCCTCGCTAGGAAGTTAAACGCCTATCTTACGCGGGATGGTGGGTAATGGTGGGTTCTTCAGTCTGTCATCCTGAGCGAGGAGCGAAGCGACGAGTCGAAGGACCCCTATGGCTACCAGAGGTCTGCTTGACTATAGGGGTGCTTCGACTCGCGTTTGCTAAACCCGGCGAACGCTCGCTCAGCATGACACCTCAATACCTACTCTGACCTGAAAAAATCGAAGAAAAGTTCCTTCGTCGTTCTGTATGGCCGCCCTCATTCAACAACTCCAGAACCGTCATTGTTTCCCGAGCCGCTCAATCCGGCTGCCGCGCCGCAAGCCGCGCACGTATTCGACAGGATCGCGAAACTCGGAGCGGTCTTTTCTGATTCCGACAAACTCCCGCATGGCCGCGGTCGGACGATAGCGCCGAACGCGAATCTTGCTCTCGCGCTTACGCGTGCGGGCAATGTCATAGGCAGACTGCATTCGCATGAGCGTGTCCATCCTGGGACCAAACGCTTTTTCGATTCGGAGGGCCATCTCTCCGGACAGGTCGGACTTGCCGTTGAGCAGGCTCGACAGCGCGGGCC
This sequence comes from Acidobacteriaceae bacterium, assembly GCA_003160215.1. Lineage (GTDB taxonomy): Bacteria > Acidobacteriota > Terriglobia > Terriglobales > Acidobacteriaceae > Bog-257. Next base: position 36,841 of record PLQW01000205.1, on the reverse strand, counting down.
GGGAAACACCCAGCACTTCGGCGGCCCCTGTAACGGACAGGCCAAGCGGCTCGATAATTTCGGTACGGATAAATTCGCCCGGATGCGGCGGATTCAACATAGAGTTCCCTACTGCGCTGCGGACTCGTCGGCCTCGACGGACTCTTCTTTGGCAGGTTTCGCTTTGCCGCTCCTCGCCGCCTCTTCTTCCGGCTGGGGTGGCGGGGGAACGTAGTACAGAATCCGATTGCAGTAGAAGCAGGTGATGATCTGCTCGTTGCTCATGACTTCCTGGAACACCTGCGGGCGCAGCCGGACCCGGCAAGCCGAGCAACTTTCATCTTCATGAACCGGCGCCGTGGCGGAGCCGCGTAGCTTAAGTACCCGGTCGTAATGGTTGAGGCTTTCCTCGGCGACTCCGGAACGCAGTTCCTTACGGGCCGCGTTCAACTCCGCGAGCTGCTTTTCGTCCTCGGCCGTCTGCGCCCGCGCGTGGTCTTTCTCTTTTTCATTTGCGGCGGTGTCGGCCTTGAGCGCAACCTCAGCCTGCTTCATTGCCTCTTTGCGCGCGTCGGTAGCGACCATGATTTCCAGGATCTTGTCTTCCAGCTTTTGGATCTCCGCCTCGGCAAACTGGATCTCGTGGTTCAGCGCCCTATACTCGTCGTTGGTTTTGACCTTCAGCGACTGGTCGCGATACCTGCTGATCTTCTCCTGCTGGTCCTTGATGTCGGACTCGTGCTTGCGGCGGGCGATCTCGTCGGCCTTCATCGCGGCGTGGGCGGCGTCGAGTTGGGCTTTGGAACCGGCGAGCTTGGCCTCGATCTGCGCCACCTGTTTGGGCAGGGCCGCGATCTCGGCCTTAAGCGCGGCAATCCGGGCATCGACCACTTGCAAGTCGATCAGCTTTTGCAGATCTGAATTCATCTGGACCCCAAGGGAACCTGCTGGGATTCTAGCACGCAGAAACCAAGCCCTCTGAGAGGAGGCAGGTTGGCGGACTAAGGTTTTCGGCGTATTGAGACAATCTCTCTCACCCCATAAACGGGCTGTCCTGATATAAACTTTCCCGCTACAGATTTTCCTGGTCGGAGCTAACGTGAAAACACGGTTCGCTGCATTGGTCTGCTGTGTGCTGCCCACTTCATTCTTGCTTGCGCAATCTGTCCCCTCCCCTTCATCGCAGGAGTCACAAGCGAAAAAAGAGCTGACGATTGAAGAGATCTTCAAGCCCGGCGGCATACTCGGCCGCGGTCCGGAGGACCTGAAGTGGAGTCCCGACGGCTCGAAGGTTTCTTTCGTACAGCGTGACGACAGCGGCGAACACGGAGCTCTGTATTACGTGGACGTGACCACGGACAAGCCGGCCGTGCTGGTGGCGAGCGAGAAGCTGGCATCGCTGGCTCCGCCCACCAGCGCCATCAAGGACGAACGCAAGAAGGAAGCGGCCCAGCGTTACTCCATTGGCGCCTATCGCTGGTCGCCTGATTCCAAGAAGTTGCTGTTCGACTCCATGGGGCACCTTTGGCTTTACACCCTGGACAGCGGCACCGCCGTGCAGATCACGAGCAGCTCCGATGGGGTAGTCGATCCGCAGTTCTCGCCGGATGGAAGCCGGATCTCGTATGTGCGCAAACACAACCTCTATGTGCAGCGAGTGGACGGCGGCAACGAACGAGTTCTGACCAAAGATGGCAACGACAACCTGCTGAACGGCGAAGTCGACTGGGTGTACTTGGAAGAGCTGTACACGCGCAGCAATTACTTCTGGTCTCCGGACGGCAAGCAGATCGCTTTTCTGCAGATGAACGAGAAGGAAGTGCCCATGTATCCCATCACCGACTGGATGCTTACCCATGCGACCGTGGACCAGGAGAAGTATCCCCAACCCGGCGATCCGAACCCCGATGTGCGTTTGGCCGTGGTGGGCCCCGATGGTGGCAAGATCAAGTGGATCACCGCGGGAACGGGCAACAACGACGACCTGCCGCTGTCGAACAATCCCAATGTATTGATTCCGCGTTTCGGATGGGTGCGCGAAGGCGTGCTGTGGGCGATGGCCCTCAACCGGTTACAAAACCGGCTGGACTTGTATTTTGTGGATGTCAACAACGGCAAGTGGACCCTGATGATGACCGAGACGACCGACGCCTGGATCGACATGCATCCCGAAGTGGATTTCCAGACCTTGTCTTCCGGCGATCGGTACTTGTGGACGAGCTGGCGTGACGGGCACAACCACATTTACCTGTACCAGTTCGATAAGCAGAAGCCGCTCAGCAGCGCAGCAACAATGGTGGCCCAACTCACGCATGGCGACTGGGAAGTCAAGAGCATCGATGGCGTTGACGAAAAGCAGGGGGTGGTCTACTTCTCGGCTAACCAAGGCGATTGGCGGCAGACCAACCTCTACGCCGTGGGGCTGGATGGGCAAAACTTCCACCGCATTTCGAAGGAAGATGGATCGCACTTTGCGGACTTCGATCCCAGAAATTCCAAGTATTATGTGGACCGTTACTCGGCGCTGACTACACCGCCGACTGTTTCGCTGTGCACCATCGACGGGGCCTGCAACGCGTTTTGGAATGCGCGCGGCGTCGAGGCCTACAACCTGTTGACTCCGAAGTTCGTGGACTTCAAGGCCGCCGACGGTACCACTACGCTGCAGGGCGTGGTCCTGCTACCGGCGGGCGGACCGATGATGGTAAACGGCAAAGCTCCGCTCATCGTCAATCCCTATGGTGGCCCGGGAGCGCAGAGCGTGCTCGATGCCTGGGGCGTCGTTGACCTGTTCGACCAAGTTCTGGCGCGGCAGGGGTTCGCCATCTTGAAGGTAGACAACCGCGGCATGGCGGGACGGGGCAAGGCCTTCGCCGTGGCCATCAAGCATAACTTCGGCGAGACCGAGTTCAACGACCAGATGGCTGCGTTGAAGCAGGCGCTGCAACAGTTTCCGCAACTGGATGGGAACCGGCTTGGATTCTGGGGCTGGAGCTACGGCGGATACTTCACGCTGTACACGCTCGAACACACCGACCTGTTCAAGGGCGGGGTGGCGGTGGCGCCGGTGACCGATTGGCGCAATTACGACTCCATCTATACCGAACGCTACATGGGCCTGCCGAACGACAACGCAGAGGGATACCGAAAGAGCTCGCCAGTAAACTTCGCGGCGAATTTGCACGGCAACCTGCTGGAGGTGCACGGCACCAGCGATGACAACGTGCACATGCAGAACACCATTCAAATGGTCAACGCGTTTATCAACTCAGGCAAGCAGTTCCAACTGATGGTGTATCCCGGCAAAACACATGGCATTGCCGGAATGGCCGCGCGCACGCATTTGTTCCACATGATCGAGAGCCACTTCGAGGAGATACTAGCGCCAGGGAAGTAGAGGACTACAAGCAAAACGGGAAAATTAACGAGTCCCTTCAGGGACGGCACAGTTCTCGCCTACCATCTATAATACCCTAGTCATTGCGAACAGTTTGGACGCGGGCCTGAAGGCCCGCACTACCCGAACAGCGCTTTTCCAGCAGCCTCCGCACGCAATCTGTCACCGCACTGGCATCTGTGCGAGAAGCTTTCTCACGTTCCGGCAACTTGCGCTTTGGTGAGTGCCGATGGCACCAATCCTTGCGAGATGAGAACGCTCCGGTCGATACCTCTAAGAAGCTCCTGCATCAACCCATAGCAGTTAGACTCCTTGGGGTCGAAGTAAGAGCTATGTACCCCGAGTCCGCCAACCGTGGCAGCAATCAGTTGCGAACAATCTATATCCCAAACATTGTCCGGCACGGGGAGAGTACGATCCAGGCCGCTTCTTCCCAGTCTTCTCTTGCCGAAGTGTTTGAGGCCGGCCGATGCTCCCAAAACCGCATCACGCCCGCTGTAGAGCGCGGTCACGCGATAGGTTAGGTTTGCTATTCCCTCTCCGTTGCCCGCTGTAACAACCTCTCCACTGCCGAAAAGATCGTTGTCGACGTCGGCGGCTACCATGAGCGCTTCCTGGATCAAGCTGACGAGCAGAGGGCGGTTCTTTTGGGTCCAGGCAAAGTTCATGGCATTTTCCAGCACATAGTTCCCCATGCTATGAGCAATGACCGACGTCTTGGCCTTGCAGGCGTTCTGCGCATCGGCTTTTCCGGTATATTGCTTCATCAGCATCCAGTCGTAGAGGTCCCCCATGACATTGGCAAAGTCCTGCGCCGCCTGCCGGGCCTCTGAGCGATCGGGAAGATACCCAAACACATACCCCTTCGATGGCCAATCGAATGAAATACACTCACCCAGGCTGTCCAGTCCGGAATAAAGGTTGTTGACTACCTTTTGGTAGAGCCCCATGGCATCTGGCCACGCTTCATTAAAGCCATGGACGAAGAATGTGACCTGTTTCTGGTCCTTGGGAGCGGTCACCAGCGGAGATGGAAATTGGTCGGTGATGGCCACGAGCTGCTGGCGAAACTGCTCCTTGGTAACTTGCGTCCAGGACGCTTTCACGGTTGGGTCGGCTGTAATCGGGGCCGTCCAGAATGTCAGGCTGGCAAAGTCGCCACCAAATCCGTTAGCTTCTACGTTGCGATCGGTGATCAACCAATACATTTGACCCTCCAACGAGCGACACGGTATGCCGCGGCTGGAGGATTACGCGAAAGCCGGAGAAAATCAAGTTAAACTTCAGGCCGGTGCTGACCGCGAACCGGCGCAGGCGAGGCGACGGTGCACAGACATTGCACCCGGCTTGCCCTTTCGCCTTGCTTTCTGTTTGAATTCGGAGGCACTGATTCCAGCACTCCCGGGAGCTTTACCCTGGCGAACCAACTCTTCGCGTGCAAGTCCATCGACAAGCTGATCTCCGATTCGGAGGAGCCGGAACATCGGCTTAAGAAGACGCTGGGCCCGTGGTCGCTGACCGGGCTCGGCATCGGCGCGGTCATTGGCTCGGGCATCTTCACCGTGGTAGGCACGGCGATTGCCGGACAGAAGTTCAACACATCGTCCATCCTGAACGCACCCCTGGCCGACTACCTGGTGCATCACGCGGCCACGCTGGGCCGTCCGGGCGCTGGTCCGGCGCTGGCGATTTCCCTGGTGCTGGTGGCCATCGTCTGCGCCTTTACCGGGCTTTGCTATGCGGAGCTGGCGTCCATGATCCCGATCGCCGGCAGCGCCTACACCTACACCTACGCCACCATGGGCGAGTTGATCGCGTGGATCATCGGCTGGGACCTCATCCTGGAGTACGCGGTCAGCAACATGGCGGTGAGCGTTGGGTTCGCCGCGCACATGGTCGCCACGTTCAGTTGGTTCGGCTGGCATCCTGCACTGCGGTGGATCACCCCCGCATACTTGCCCGGCGGTCTGACCGACTTGCAAAACAATGTGCTCTACGCCCCGGGCTGGCATTTTGGCTTCAACCTTCCGGCATTCCTGATCGTGTTGTTGCTGACGGTGGTGCTGGTGCGCGGCATCCGCGAATCCGCCGAGACCAACAACGTCATGGTGATCCTGAAGATCGCCGCCATCCTGGCCTTCGTGTTTGTGGGGATGCGATTCATTCATCCCGCCAACTATCACCCGTTCGCGCCGGAGGGATGGCCGGGCGTGCTGACCGGCGGCTCGATCATCTTCTTCACCTATATCGGATTCGACTCGGTCTCGACCGCGGCCGAGGAGGCGCGCAACCCGCAGCGCGATCTGCCGATCGGAATTATCGCCACGCTGATCGTTTGCACCGTACTCTACATTGCCGTTGCCGTCGTGCTGACCGGCATCGTTCCCTGGCGAACCTTGATTGACGATGCCGCGCCGGTAGTCAACAGCATGAGCAAGTTGGCGGGAACCACGAAGTCCGCGCTGCTGCACTGGACGGAGCTGGCCGTTCTTTTCGGCGCGATGATGGGCATGATCTCGTCGCTGCTGGTGTTCCAGTTGGGACAAGCGCGGGTGTGGTTCTCGATGTCGCGCGATGGCTTGCTGCCCAAATTGTTCAGCCGCGTCCATCCGCGATTTCGCACCCCGGCCACCGCAACTTGGATCGCCGGATTCCTGGTGGGGATTCCCGGCGGCATTCTCGACATTGGCACGCTGTCGGACTTGTCGAATATCGGTACGCTGTTCGCGTTTGTTCTGGTGTCGATTGGGGTCATCATTCTGCGGCGCAAGCAGCCGGAGCGACGCCGCGGATTCCGCGCTCCGGGCGGGCTGGCGGCGCCGATCCTCAGCGTAGTGTTTTGTGTGCTGCTGATGTCGGGCCTGCCGATCTTGACCTGGCTGCGTTTCTTCGTATGGCTGATTATCGGGTTGACGGTGTATATGCTCTACAGCCGCCACCGCAGCGAGTTCAGCCCGCGCCAGCTCGGGCCCGTGCCCAACGCGCCGAACAAGCCGTAGCATCTCGGGTACTCGCATACCCCATGACGAAATCGCCCCATCTTACTGACTCCGCCAACGACTTCATCTTAGGACTGCCCAAGGCCGAACTCCATCTTCACCTCGAGGGAACCGTCGATCCGCCGACACTGGCGGAGCTGAGCCGCCGCCATCCCACGCCGCTTCCCAGCAGCAATAATCGCTATAAGAACATCGAGGACAGCGGACGCGTCTTCAGCGAAGAAGCAGCGCGCGCGTTGTACGAATACAAAGATTTCACCGGCTTCCTGGTGGCCTTCAAGGCGGTCACCGAGCGGTTGCGCACCGCCGAGGACTACGAACTTGTTACCTATCGCATGATGCAGAAGCTGCACGCGCAGAACGTTCTTCATGCCGAGGTGTACATCTCTGCCGGCGTGGTGCAGTGGCGCGGGCAGGAATTTGCTCCCCTGTTTGAAGGGGCGGAGCGTGGGCGACAGCGCGGCGAGCGCGAGTTTGGCATGTCACTGCACTGGATCTTCGACGCAGTCCGGCACTTCGGCGTAGACGAAGCGCGTCGCGTGGTTGAAGATGCAATTCGCTTCAAGGGGCGAAACGTTGCGGGCATCGGAATTGGCGGGGACGAGCGCCGCGCCGGGCCGGAGCAGTTCCGCGAGGTCTACCAGCACGCTGCGCAACACGGCTTGAAGTTAACCGTCCATGCCGGGGAAACGGTGGGAGCGGCGTCCATCTGGGGCGCGCTGCGGGAATTGAAGGCGGACCGCATCGGGCATGGACTGCACGCGGTCGACGATCCGGAACTGGTGCGTTATCTGGCCGAGAAGCAAATTCCGGTGGAAGTGTGCATCACCAGCAACGTGATGACCGGTTGCTGCACCGCGGTGGAGCAGCACCCAGTCCGGAAATTGTTTGACGCCGGCGTGCAGGTCACGCTGAATACCGACGATCCCGACATGTTCCACACGAACCTGTTGCGCGAATATCGGATTGCGCAGCAGGTCTTCGGCTTCAGCGAAACTGAGCTTCGCGAGCTGGCGAAGAATTCGTTTCGCGCGTCGTTCTTGCCGGAAGAAAAGAAGCGAGAATACCTGGCGAAGTTCTGAAAACCTTGTTCGCCGGTTACTTCTTAAATCCCGCGTGCCGCACGAAAGGCGGCCAGGCGTTCGCGAACATTCATTACGTGCTGCGGTAGCTCTAGCTGAGACCCTTCCTCGAGAATCGGAATCAGCTTGTCGAACTCGGGGCCCGAGTGCGATCCGGTCAACGCGATCCGAACCGGATGGAAGAGATCTTTGCCCTTCGCACCGGTCTTCGCTTTCACTTCATTCATGATGGCCTTGAAGCGCTCCGGCGTCATCGGCGACGAATCGCCTTCCACCTGCGCCGCAAATGCGGTCAGGACGTCTGGAGTTTTCGGCGCGGCGAGGACCTCCACGTTATCGGGCGAATTCACCGCAGCGGCTGCATCGTAGCGGAAGATCAATCCGGCGCGCTCGGGAAGCTGCTCCACTTTGTCCACGGATGGCGCGAGCAGCGCGATGACTTTGCCAAACCAGGCACGGGTGCGATCGTCGGGATTCTCGGGCAACATTCCGGCGCGCGTGAAGAACGGTTCGGCGAGCTTCTCGATGCGCTCAGGCGGACTTTGCTTGATGTAATGCCGATTAAGCCAGTGGAGCTTCTCCATGTCGAAGACCGCCGGCGACGGGGTGACACGCTGCAGCGAAAACTCCTTGATCAACTCTTCGGGCGAAAAGATTTCGCGTGTGCCACCGGTGGGCGCCCAACCCAGCAGCGCGAGGTAGTTGACAAGCGCCTCGGGCAGCACTCCCATCTCGCGAAAATTGGAGATGGAGGTTGCCCCATGCCGCTTGGACAGGCGTTCGCGGTCGCTGCCCAGAATCGTGGACAGGTGTGCGAACTCCGGCACCGGCCATCCCAGCGCCTCATAGAGGGCCACTTGCTTGGGCGTGTTGGAGAGATGATCGTCGCCGCGAATCACGTGGGTGATGTCCATCAACGCGTCGTCCACCACCACCACATAGTTGTAAACCGGAATACCGGTGGAGCGCAGGATGATGGGGTCGCTGACCACTTCGTTGGAGAACTCGACTGGGCCGTGCACGATGTCGTGAAAGCGAATGGGGTGCTCGGGAATGCGCAGCCGGATAGCCGCCGCTTCGCCGTTGGCGCGGCGGCGCTGGCTTTCCTCGGGATCGAGCGCGCGGCATTTTCCGGAGTAGATCGGCGGCTGCTGATGTTGCAGAGCGCGCTCGCGGTCACGCTCCAACTCCTCCTGCGAGCAGAAGCAGAGGTAGGCCTTGCCTTCCTTCACCAGCCGATCGGCATGCTCGCGATACAACTCCAGGCGATCGCTCTGACGATAGGGCGCGAACGGACCTTGGGGCTCCTTGTCGGGACCCTCGTCCCAATCGATGCCGAGCCACTTGAGATCGTCGAGGAGTTGGCCCTCGAAGCGCGCCTCGCTACGCGCGAGATCGGTGTCCTCGATGCGCAACACCATGACGCCGCCGGCTTGACGGGCGAAGAGCCAGTTGAAGAGTGCGGTGCGGGCGTTGCCAACATGCAGTTGTCCCGTAGGAGAAGGAGCGAAGCGAACGCGGACCTTGGAAGCGGTCATCACCCCTTGATGTTAGCAAGAGCGGAGGGAAGAAAACCGTTTGGCCATGGATTTGCACGGATGAACGCGGATTTTCAGGAGAACGCAGACGCCCTTGTTTCTCGCGTCGATCCTCGGCCCATGCCGACTGCGGTTACGTCGGCGGCGGCGGAACATCGTCGTCGGCAACCAGTTCTCCTCGGCTGCTGCGCATCTCATCGAAGATTTCCTTCATGACCCCATCGTGGTAAGCGCCGTTGTGCATGCGCTCGGCCATCTCCTGGAGCGCTACGTTGAGCACGTGGAAATGGTGCAGCTCGCGATAACGCGGGTCGCTGGTCACTTCCTTCCACAGGCCGTGCAGCAAGTCCACATCTTCCTGGCGCATGCGCGGGAGGTGCGGACCCAGCAGGTATTCGTGCTTGGTACCCTTGGGCTCGGCCACCACCAGGCGCAGTCGCGGACGCGGTTCCGGCAGCCGCTCCCAGGCATCGCCCGTGAGCTTGCCCTGCTCATCCGCGGTGAGCTGGTTCGACAAGCCGCAGACGATGACCGACGAGTGCAATCGCTGCGCCGTGGCGACAATGCTCTCGAAGATGTCGTTCGTCGGCACTACCAGCAAAGCAACGTGCCGTCCTTCTTTTTCCGCCACTGCTACCACCGCAGTGAACAGTTCCTGCTCATACTTCTTGAACACCTCCGAGGTGTCCACCTCTTCCCTGCCACTGAAGGAGTGCTCACGGTGATACACGCGCGCCGTCATCACCACCACGTCGGTCTTGGTGGTGTCTGTCTTAGCGAGGATCTGGCGCAGGTAGTACAGGTTACGCGGATCGCGAACCGCCACTAATGTATTGCCAGGGCGGACCTCCATGGTCTCGGCGCTGAGCTCGGCATTCTGGGCCACATTGAACTGGTCGAGCCCTGAGTCTGCATGGGTTTGCTGCTTGGAGGTAATGTGCTCGGAGATGGTGAAGATGGCGAAGAATGCCACGCTGAAGGCCACTCCGGCGATGGTGGCCAACTGCTTGGTGAACAAGTTCACGATCGCCGTCGCGAACAGCAGCAGCGAAATCAGGATGAGCCCAACCGGTACCTCAACGCCCTTGACGTGAAAGTTGCCGGGAACCTTCCACTCGCGATTTTCCGGCTCGGTGTAGCGCAGTACGGTCACGGCCAATGACTTGAAGGCGAAGCTCCAAATCACACCAAAGGCATAGAGAGAGGCCAGCAGGTACACATTGCCGCCGCTGGCGATAATGGTGAAAATCTGCAAGCCAACAATCAGGTTGATGATGCGGTAGCTGGTGCCGAACTTCTTTTGCGGCTTGCGGAACCACGGGGTAAGCACTCCGTCTTCACTCATGCGGTTCAGTACACCGTTGGCGCCGACAATGGCGGTGTTAACCGCACCCGACAGGATAAGCGCGCCCACAATGACGACGAAGCCCTGAAAGAAGAGTCGCAGGGTGTAGGGGCCGACCACGTTCATAGCCAGGCCACCGATCAGGTTGGCGTAGTAATCAGGCCGCACCTTGTCGGGGATGATCATCACGGCGAAGAAGGACACCAGCGAGGTAAAAAACAGGCTGTAGAGAAAGATCACCAGCCCGGTTTTTTCCAGGTTCTTCAGCTTGGGATGCTCGATCTCGCGGTTCACCTGCGCCAGCGACTCTTCTCCGCTCATGGCCAGCACGGAGTGGCCAAATCCCACCAGCATCATGATCAGCGGAATCCGCGCCGCCCAGGTGCCCAGCAGCCAGCCCAGCGACTCATGATCGTGGTGCATGGTCGCCGCGGAAGGGAACGGCGGCAGGTGAGCTCCAGTCTTCGCCAGCGTGATCAGGCACCAGACAATGAGCAGCACCACCATCACCGTGGTGATCTTCATGATTTGCAGCGCGCGTGCGCTGGACTCATGGATACCCTGGATGTTCTTCCACCAGAAATAAAGACAGACCACGATCGCGAACAGCGCCGCGAACGAGTTGTCGGGAACGTGGATGTTGTACCCGAAGTGATGGAAAGTATCGGTAAGAAAGCCTGCGAGGTACTGGCCAGCCGACACTGCGCTGATTGGCCCGGTGAGCACGTAATCGAACAGCAGCGCGGAAACCGACAACTTGGCCAGCTTTCCGCCCATGGCCTCCTTGACTACGCGATAGACGCCGCCGCGAACGAACATGGAACTGGATTCGATATACAGCGCCCGCACCGCATAGCTGAACAGCATCACCGCCAGCACAAACCAGGGAGCGCTTTTGCCGATGACCTTTTCCGCATCCCCGCCCACGTAGTATGCCGACGAGGCCAGATCGGACAGAATGATGGCAGCAGCTCGCCAGAACGAGATAAAGGTCAGCATCACCGTAGTGGCGACGAAGACCTTGATTACGGGACGCTGCAGATTCCCAGCTTGTGTGGACATAGTTGTTGGCGCGGCCCGGGGCAGCGTTCGGTTCGCAGGAACCCTGCAACCGGAGTACATCAGTGTACTGCCTTTAGTGCTTATCGGTCAGTGCTTGACCAATTTCGGCGAGCATTTTCAATTGGATGCTTCGCCGAGGCATTCCGAAGGGCGGCCGCGTAGAGGGACGGAAAATTCACCACGGAGGCACGGAGACCACGGAGAAAACTCTATGGAACCAAAACTCCGTGCCTCTGTGTCGGAGCCTGCCCTGAGCGAAGCCGAAGGGTAGTGAATGATTTTCGAAGGAGCGGGGCGCCCGCAGAGAATTTCACACCCGCTTCTTCTGTGGGTCGGGCGGGCGCCGAGTCAAAGGCTCCTCGACTCGAGTCCACCTGCTACTTTCGATCCGTCAAGTAGGTTCGGCTGATGCGATCGTGCCAGCAGAGGGTATCCACATCTACGAACGCCCAGAGCAAGCCCATGATGAAGGAAGCCGTGGAGAAATAGAGAGCCATAACGCGATGGCGACGCTCACGCTGGCGCGGCGATTTTCCTTTGAAGGTGCTGAGGCGAATCTTGGCTATGCGCATACCCGCGGTGGCTCCGCCATAGACCAGCAGCAGGTACTGATAGATCGCCCATAGCAGCACCGGCAGCGCGGCCGCCGTCAGCAGCACTGGCTTGGTGAAGGCCAGCTTGGGCAGCATCTTGTAGCCCACAGCCGCGAAGACAGCGGCGCCTGCAGCTACGAGGACACAATCCAGCAAGGCCGCGTACAGGCGGTGCGCCCTACCGACAGCCCGAAAAGGAAGCTCCACGTTGTCCGCATGGGTCGCGATGATGGGCTGCGTATTGGGTCCGAATTGCAATCCGTCGAGGAAAGGCGTGGTGGGCAGCGCTTCCAGTTCCTCGGGCACATCCAGGATGCGCGGCCGTTCCGGCAGAACAGGATCCGCCAGGCGGTGTATTTCCGGGGCTCCCGACGCTTGGCGGGGAAAAGCGATGACTTTGCGCTGGGGCGTGGAGCGCGGCAAACGAGCCGGCGGCGGTTCAGGATCAACCGGCAACTCCGGAAGCGCTGGCGCTCCAGGATTAAGCAGCAACTCGGGCAGCGCTGGGGATTCCGTAAGCGATACTTCTGGCTCCGTGGCGGCGGGTTCCGATCCGAAATCGCAGACCTCGGAGCTGGCAACCTCGGTTGCGGAGGTTTGTGCACCGGTCGCCATACTGGCCTCACCCGCCTGTTCCTGGCTCGGCGAGTCCTCCGGCGCGATGGTTGCTGGGCCGGAGACGTCGGGTTCAAGCGGAGGAAAGGGGAAGCGCATGGTGTACGCTCCCTCGATACGGCGGCCGCGGCGCGTGCGATAGCCAGCCACGCGGGCGTGAATTTCCTTCCGCCAGACGTCGGTGGTAGTCTGCGATAAATTGCCAGATGCTTCAGAACGCGAGGTTCGCTGATCGGTCATGTGGTGGCGCGACTATTCTTTCTACCCGCTTCATTGGCAAGGCACGTGAGGCGCCTCGCACAAGCGCATGGGTGAATCTTGAATGGAAATGAGAAAAAGAGGCCGTCGGCTCGCGTCCATGAGGCGCGGCAAGCTGTGCACCCGATCGCGAGAATCGCGCAACCAGTGGACACCGAGCGGGTTTAGGAGAAAATCCAGAGCAGCGTGGAACCAGCGCAAGCGGATGGCGTTTTACCTCTCCATAGGCAACGTGCTAAGTTGCAAGGTTCTGCTCAATTCAACCGAACCCGGCGAGGGGACGCCCGCTTCTCGATGATTGCCCGCACTCGAATGATTATCACGGCGCTGGTGGCCTGTCATCTGTTTCTGCAGCCGGGTATGTTAACCAGCCAGTTGCGTCCGCCGGAGCAGCCGTATAGTCCGGCGTCAGCCGCCCCGCAATCAAGTTCGTACGATGCAGCTACGGTTCCCGAAACTCCCGCCAAACCGCAATTGCCGGACGACTCGACCTCCGATGTCGGGCCCGCGCAGCAACTCCCGCCCGCCAAGCCCGAAGTCACGGTGAAAACCGATACCGGCCAGGAAGACAAACAGACCGAACGGCTCATTCAGCAAGAAATTCAGTCGGGCAGCAACGACCAGGAGTTGGGACCTCCGCGTCCGTCCATGAACGTTGCCTTGGGCCGGGATGAAGTGTTGATCCGCGGCGACGAACAGGAAAAGAACCAGGACATTTACAAGGCCCGCGGCCACGTCGTGATGAGGTTCCGCACCTACACCCTGCACGCCGACCAGGTCACGTACGATTCCACGACGGGGCAGGTCACGGCAAACGGACACGTAGTCTTCGATGGGGGCCCCCACAACGACCATCTTGTGGGGACGCACGCCACCTACGACGTCAGCCGGGACACAGGAATCTTTTACGACGTGATCGGATCGAGTGGAGTCAAGGTCAAGAACAAAGACATGTTCCTCACTTCCTCGACTCCTTTCTTCTTCACCGGGAAGGTTGTGGACAAGCTTGGGCCCGACCATTACAAGGTCAACCAAGGCTACATTACTTCCTGCCAGTTGCCGAAACCCAAGTGGCAGTTCAACTCCCAGACCGCATACGTAGAAATGGGCGCCGAAGCCACCATGCATCACGCCATCTTGCGCATCCATGGCATCCCCGTCTTCTATTTTCCATGGGTCGAGCACCCGGTGGATAATCTGGGGCGCCAGAGTGGCTTTCTTATGCCCCTTTTTGGGCAGTCGAGCACCCGGGGTACCATCCTGGGAGACGCGTTCTACTGGGCAATCAATCGGAGCAATGACGCCACCCTGGGGGCCTCGCTTTACTCCGCACGAGGATGGGCGCAACACGGGATCTTTCGGTCGGTCGGCTACAACTACCAGTTCAAGGCCGAATATTTTGGAGTGATTGACGAGCAAGGCGCCCCCCAGGGGCAACCGAATCCGGGACAGAACCAGGGCGGAGAGGAACTGCGAGCGAATGGATGGATCCAGTTGCCGGAGGGATTTCACGGAGTGCTCTCGGTTGACTTTCTCAGTTCTTATTTGTTTCGCGTGGCGTTCGCCGAAGGTTTTGCCCTGCAATCCATCGACTCTGAGGTACGCTCCTACGGATTTCTCAGCAAGAATTGGAACGGATACGCCCTAGGCTTCGTGGCCTCGCTCTACCAGTCATACCAGAGCACGAATCCGGGAGAGGTGATCGATATCGCCCACACTCCCTCGCTTGAGTTTTCCTCGGTGGAACGCCCTTTCAGCCGCTCAAACCTGGTGTACGCCTACGACATAGCTACGGAAGGCGTTTCCCGGCACGAGATAGGATTTGAGACCGCCCCGGTGGTCGGACGCCTCGACGCCCATCCCTACATCTCCCTGCCTACGTTTCTTCATGGCTGGACTTTTCGACCCGAGGCTGGGGTGCGCGAGACCTATTACACCCAGAGGCTGGAGGGCGGAGGGCTGATAGCGGTGGGGAAGGCGATCAGCGATCCGATCAACCGGAATGTTCTCGCCGGGTCCATGGAGGTCAGGCCACCAACGCTATCGAAGATCTTCGATCGCAAACTCTTTGGCTACGTGATGAAGCATACGGTCGAGCCGCGAGTTGTCTATCGCTACCAGACGGGCATCGACAACTTCAGCCAGATCATCCGCTTCGACCAGCGCGACATTCTAGCCGACACGAATGAAGTGGAATACGGCGTGGTCAACCGTCTCTTTGCGAAGAAAACGAAGTCGACGGCCGAATGTTTTCAACATCCGAAATATGCGCTTCTTTCCCAGAAGAAAGAACTCGCGGCCAAGAAGACCACTGGAACGGAAGACGATACCTGCGACGACAAGCAAGGTCCGGCGCGTGAAGTCATCACCTGGGAGATCGCGCAGAAGTATTTCTTCGATCCGACTTTTGGCGGAGCGTTGGTGCCCGGTCAGCGTAACGTGTTCGACAGCACCGTAGATCTCACCGGCATTGCGTTTCTCACGGAGCCGCGCCGCTTTTCGCCCATCATCTCGCGGCTCCGGATGCAAGATGCAAGAAGCGACATTCAATGGGCGCTGGATTATGACCCGGTGATGCATCAAGTGAATGCCAGCACCCTCTTAGTTGGCCGCAGGCTTGGCGATAGCGGCAAGTGGTACGTGGCGGGCGGGCAGACGTACATGCGTGAGCCCGCGCTGACGGTCCCCATCGCCGGTCAACCGACGCTCGGCGTCGGCATCTACAACCAGTATCGCGTCCAGGTGCAATACGGTAACGTCGCCCAAAGAGGCTTGAGTGGCGCGGCAGCTGTGGGCGTGGATGACCGGCTCAATCTCGTGCAGTCGGCAACCGTACAGACCAACTACAACTGGGACTGCTGCGGCGTCGCCTTCGAGTATTCGCGCTATGCCTTTGCCCCCACCATCAGCCAAGAGAACAGTTATCGCTTCTCGTTCAGCCTTTCCAACATTGGGACCTTCGGCACTATCCGGCGGCTGCAGAGACTGTATTAACTGGAAGCTATCTCATAAGTCCGGTTTTGAAGGGGCACGGCTTCAGAGGCTGCTGAAAAATGAACCACAGTAGCAATTTCGGGCGTTTCTTGACTCAAAAGTCACTCGTAAGTTATTGAATCGTCGTTGCGCAAAATGCCGAGTTTACTTGTTTGAGTCTTTTTTCAGCAGCCTCTTTCAGCCGTGCCGCAAATGGCCTTTTGCAGACTGGGCTTCAGAGCGTGTGTGAGAACTCGTTGCGCGCTGGCGCGGTCGAATGATCGGGCAAAATCAAAGCCCCGCAGGGGCGAAATAACATTAGCCCAGGGCGTACCGGGCCCCCAATGAGCGCCGCCTTTGCGCGTGTTGGGGTGGTTAAGCCCTGGGTAAAGTGGGAAAAAATAACGAGTCCCTTCAGGGACGGCACAGTTCTCACACACCCTCTTTAGCCCCTGAGGTACTTCGATTTTGGCCCGCTCCGTTATTTATGAGATGGCTTCTAGCAAACCTCCTCTTCCCAGCAAGTGTCTTACAATTGAGCGATGTCTGTGGCGCATTCCAAGGCGCATTCCAATCTTCCCGTTGAAGCCGAAGTTCTTGCGGCCAAGTCACGCGCGCTGGCGGAACACTTACATTCCCTCGGGCGATTGCTGGTGGCCTATTCCGGTGGAGTGGATTCGGGATTTCTGGCTTGGGCGGCGCACCGCGAACTGGGGGGAGACATGCTGGCGATGCTGGCCGACTCTCCCAGCCTGGCGCGCTCGCAAATGCGCGATGCCGTTGCCTTCGCCGAAGAACAAGGCATACCGCTGAGCGTGGTTGCAACCGAAGAGATGGAGCGCCTCGAGTACCTGCGTAATGATGGAGCCCGTTGCTATCACTGCAAAGACGAACTGTTCACCGTAATGGAACAGCAGCGGCAAGGCTTGGGGTTCGATGCCATTGCCTACGGCGTGAACCTCGACGACCAAGGCGACTTCCGGCCCGGGCAGCAGGCGGCCCGACAACATCATGTGGCCGCGCCCTTGCTTGCAGCGGGACTGACCAAGGCAGACATTCGGCAATTGGCGTCGCAAGCGGGACTGCGTATCTGGGACAAACCTGCGTCAGCGTGTCTGTCTTCCCGAATCGAGTACGGGCGCGTAGTGACGCGGGAGGCGCTCTCCGCAGTAGAGCATGGTGAAGATGCGCTGCGAGAACTTGGATTCCGCCAGGTGCGGGTGCGGCATCACGGCGCAATAGCGCGGATCGAGATCGCACGGGAAGAATTGCCGCGGGCGATGACCATGGAAATGGCTGCCGAGTTCACGCGGATCTTCAAGGCGCTGGGGTTTGCCTACGTGACGCTCGATCTCGAAGGCTTTCGGTCAGGCTCAATGAATGCCTTGTTGCCGGTGGGCACGCTGCTGAAAATCGCGGGGCAGGATTGAAGCCAGATGGCGAAGCGAGTTTGGAGTTGCCGTAGCGGCGAAGGGTTTTATGCCGGAATGTTAAGATCCTGAATATTTTGGTGGGGCCTACCGCGCTTGCGCTGGGACCTGTGCCGTTCCTACGGGACTGGGGTTGATTTTCCACTTTACCCGAGCACTCCGTCTACGGCTCCGCGCTTGGGCTACTAACCTATTTCGCGCCTACCGCGCTGGATATGTGTCACGTAGACGCTGGCGAAGGGGGGACTCCTGTCCCGAGCCCACGACCAGTCAAGAAAAAAGTTCGCTCGATTCCCCACATTCCTATATAACTATCCGAACGGATAGTCGTCAATATCCATCCGGATAGCCTCATCGACCAAGACGAACGAGCGATCCCATCTGAAATTGGGATGCCGGCGCTGTATGTCATTGCGAATGCGGAAAGAATCGCACGTCTCTCTATCCACTTCGAGTTGGCACCAGTCTTGCAGTAGCCTTTGCGTCTTTGCAAGCCTTCCAAGAGTAAAAAGAGCCATCGGGGTTTGGCATCAACTCAAAAGCGCGCTGTGGAACCCGAAGTTTTGATGGGGGAAATACGCACACAACAGGTCTCAGGTAAGCGAGATCAGAAAGTTATTCGTGGATCTATCACGGATATAGATGTGGGGGCTGTGGGGCTAAAACAAAATTTCAGTTTTTGGAGAAAAGGAAAAGAACGATGAAAACACTTTTGAAGTTAGCCGTCGCGGGCGCGTTGTTGTGCCTGCTGTTGCAAGTCCACCTGTTAGCGCAAGAGGAATCGCCGTATAGAGTCACGGATGAGCAGGGTAATACCGTGCACATTTTCCCCACGTCCTCCATGGCTGGGACAATGCCCGCGCCCGCCGGTGCTCTCAGTTACCATGGCGGTCCGATCATGCCGTCGGTCACGACGTACGTGATCTTCTGGGTACCGCCGACTCTACAGAACGGCCATCCGACCAGCTTGTCGACGACATATGAGAATCTGGTCAAGCGTTTCATGGCCGATTACCCGGGTCACGGTATCGCTAACAATAGCACCCAGTACTACTCTGTCACGGGCGGCGTCGACCACTATTTCCTCAACGTCGGCAGCTTCGCTGGCTACTATGTCGATACGAATCCCTATCCTGCGAGCGGATGCACGGACCCAGTCACGCCCGGCAACTGCATCACCGACGCGCAGCTCCGAACTGAGATCGCGAGGGTCTTGGCCTTGAAAGGATGGACCAGCGGCTTGGGCAAGATGTACCTGGTCTTCACCTCCCAGGGAGAAGGCTCCTGCTCGGGATCGAGTTGCGCCTACACAGCCTACTGCGCCTACCACGGCTACTACGGCAGCACGTCGTCTCCGGTTATCTACGGAAACGAGCCGTACGCCGACCCCAACTACTGTTATGCTGGCACCCAGCACGATCCCAGCGGCGATAAGCCGTCAGATGCGGCAGTGAACGTGGCCAGCCACGAAATCACGGAAGCCACCACCGATCCGGAACTCAACGCCTGGTGGGATACGGCCAACGGCGAGGAAATCGGCGACCTCTGTGCCTGGAACTTCGGTACTGACACTTGGGATAGCAGCCTGGCCAACCAGATGTGGAACGGTAATTTCTACGATCTGCAGATGGAGTACGACAATCACGTGAGCGGCTGCGTACAAGTCGGACCGTGACAATACGTCCACAAGGCTGAAGCACCGATATTTACAACAAGCCCCAACTTTTGCCGGCGCGGAAGTCGGGGTTTTTCTTTCCCCTTTTGCAATTTCGGTTGTACAGCTCCCCAAGCGCCGGTCTTCGGGGGGCGAGAAAGTTGCCGCCCAAGACCACGCTGCTATCCTCCCAAGTGCTTAAAATGCACTCGCCATGAGATAATCAACACTTACGATTAGTCTTGAAGGTGGTTTTTATTTTGCCCTTGCGACGACTGGCTGTCTTGTTGCTATTGTTCTGCGCCGGGTGTTCGGCGCAGTCGAAATCCCCCGCTCCTGCAGACGTGGCCCAAAAGGTCCAGCGCCAGGTCCGCTCCTACTTCAATATTCCTCCCGACGTGGACATCAAATTGGGGCCGCTGACGCCAAGCGAGTTTCCCAACTATGACAATCTCACCGTCACCTTGAGTCATGGAGGAAAGTCGCAAGCCGTTGACTTCATTCTTTCCAAAGACGGCAAGAGCCTGATTCGCTTGACCAAGATGGACATGACCAAGGACCCCTACGCCGAGACGATGAAGAAAATCGATGTAGCCGGCCGGCCGGTGCGAGGAAATCCGGACGCCAAGGTTACCATCGTGAACTACGACGACTTCGAATGTCCGTTCTGCTCGCGCATGCACAGCACGCTGATGAGCGAAATCCTGCCGCAATACGGCGACAAAATAAAGATCATCTACAAGGACTATCCGCTGTCGATGCATCCCTGGGCGCAACACGCTGCCAACGACGCCAACTGCCTGGCCAAAGAGAGCGGCAAGGGCTACTGGGAGTTCGCCGATTACGTGCACGCTAATCAGCACGTGATCGGCGGTCCTCAGAAGGACGTGCACCAGGCTTTCGGTGAATTGGACCGCCTCACGTTGGATGTCGGCAAGAAGAATGGGGCCGATGCCACCCGGCTGCAGGCGTGCGTGAAAGCTCAGGCGGACGCGACTGTGAAGTCCTCGATGGCCGAGGGTGACTCCGTGGGAGTGAGCGCGACCCCAACGATGTTTGTCAACGGAGAACGGCTGGAAGGGGCAGTCGATGCCGACCAGGTGAAGGCGGCATTGAACCAGCAGTTGCTGGCCGCCGGAGTGCAGCCACCGGCGCCAGCACCAGCGTCGCCGCCAGCGACGAGCAAATAGGACCCGGCTCGGCGTGGAAGGGGCATGGCTTTACAGGCGGGGAGAGAGAATCTAGAAAGCAGATCCCTCGGGACGGCACAGGTTCTCACGCACACACTGAACAGCCCCAGAAAATTTACGGCGGCATAGACGCCCGCCTTAAGGCCGGCTCTACCCGATGCCCGGCTTGACATGCAGTTTTCAGAAGGAGCGGAGTTTGAAACTGAAACGCAAGAGTGTGACGAGTCTCGCGATCGTAGCCACTCTGTCGATGGTCCTCATCGCGCTACTGTCGAGCGTTGGCTGTTCCGGAAAGCAGGATGGCGAAGACGTAATGGCGCGCGTGAACGGCCGCAAGATTACCCGCACCGAAGTGGAGAAGTATTTCGAGAACCAGACCGCCGAGTCGCCGCAAAAGCCCGGGGTGGAGCAAGCTGACAGTTTGCGGCTGAGCATCTTGCGCGAGCTCATCGATAACGAAATCCTGATGCAGCGCGCAGAGAAGCTGGGCCTGCTGGCGACGGACGAAGAAGTCACCAGCAAGCTGGTGGAGATCAAAGCACCCTACACGCAGGAAGAATTCGATAAACGGCTGAAGGAGCGCAAGCTCACGCTCGACGACTTCAAGCGCGACCTGCGCCGCTCCATCACCGTAGACAAGGTGCTCAACAAGGAAGTCACGTCGAAGATCAACATTACCGACGACGACATCACCAGCTACTACAACCAGCACAAGGCCGAGTTCAACCTGATCGAGCCCCAGTACCGCCTGGCGCAGATCCTGGTGACAACGCAGCCCAACCCGCAAGTGAAAAGTATGAAGGCGCAGAACGAGGGCGACGCGCGCAAGAAGATCCAGATGATCGCGAATCGCCTGGATAGCGGCGAGGACTTCGCCACCGTAGCCATGAACTACTCGGAGCAGCCGGAGACGTCGCAGAACGGCGGCGACCTGGGTTTCGTTCCTGAATCGTCGCTGAAGACGGACAAGATCGCCTACGATGCGATCAACAAGCTGAAGCCCGGACAATACACCCTGGTGCTGCCAGTGGCCGACCCCAACAGCCATCAGATTTATGGCTACCGTGTGGTCAAGCTCATCAGCAAGGAAGTTGCCGGTCAGCGTGAACTCAAGGACCCGCGCGTGCAACAAGCAATACGGGAACAGCTTCGTGACCGCCGCGAACAGTTGCTGAAAGCGGCGTATTACGAATCCATTCGCGACAAGGCCTCGGTGGAGAACTATTTTGCCGACGAAATTCTGAAGAAGGCGGGAACGATGAAGTAGCTGCGCGCAATCGCGAACGATGAACGAGGCGGGAGCGAGAAGCTTCCGCCTTTTTGTTGCGGAGATTTGTGGCGTCATTCCAGGCGCTTGCTGAGAAGCCAGAAAAGCAGATCCCTCACGGGCTGAACTTTACTCCAACAAGCGCAAAAACGGCGCTCGTTGGGGACGCCTGTTCGCCCGCTCGTGATGACAAAAAATAGAGAGCTTGTACGCGGGCCTGAAGGTCCGCACTACCCAAGCTACAGCCACTCGGGAAATGCTCTGGCCTTATTCGATGATGGCCAGCGTGTCGCCGGCGTTGACCACCGAACCTTCCGCAGTCAGGATCTTCTGTACGCGGCCATCCTTGGGCGATTTCATCTCGTTCTGCATCTTCATGGCTTCCATCACGATGATGCCCTGGCCGGCCTTCACTTCATCTCTCTCGCTGACCAGGATGCGAACAATCTTACCCGGCATGGGCGCCTTGACCTTCTGTGGGCCGGCCTCGGAGCCGCCTACGGCGCGGCGGGTGCGCAAGGAGCGCGGGTCCTGGACATCCACGGCATAGCGCGCGCTGCCGATCACCATGTGCAGTTCGCCTTGCAGCGAGCGCTCGCGCTTGATCTCGTAGGCTTTGCCGCCGATCAGCACCGACATCACGTCGCGGGCGGTGAGCGCGGCGTCCACCTCGATCTCCTGGCCGTCCACCTTGCACAGCCAGGTCTTCTCGCCGCGGGTCAGCTCCAACTGATGCGTTTTGCCGTCTACCACAATGTCGTAGGTCATAATTAGCAATTAGCAACTAGCACTCAGCATCCAGCATCCAGCACTCAGCAACAAGCTATCCTTACCGCTCGCGCATGGCTTCGGCGCGCGCGGTGCGCCGCCAATTCGAGGTTGGCCGCGGAGCAGCGTTGCCATTCCTCGCAGTGGCGCCGTTCGCTCCCGGCAATGTCGCCTTTGGTTCCATGGACGCAAAAATTGCCGCCCCGATCGCCGCCACAATTGGACGCCGGGGGTCGGTCTCATTGCTGGGCTTGGCCAGCAGCCGATCCAGAAAGCCCGTGTCCAGGTTGCCGGCGCGGAAGTCCGGGTCCTTGAGGATGCGGCGAAACAGCGAGATGTTGGTCTTGATGCCGCCAACGAAATATTCGTACAGAGCGCGCAGCAGGCGGTCGATCGCCTGGTCGCGGTCCTCGCCGTAGCCGACCAGCTTGGCCAGCAGAGGATCGTATTCGATGGGAACGTTCCAGCCTTCATACATGCCGCTGTCCCGGCGGATGCCCGGACCCGAGGGCGAAATCAGCCGTGTGATCTGCCCCGGCGACGGGAAGAAATTGTTGTCGGGATCTTCGGCGTAGACGCGGCACTCGATGGCATGTCCGCGCAGCCGAATGTTCTCCTGCTTGAACGGCAGCTTCTCGCCCGCAGCGACGCGCATTTGCAGGTGAACCAGGTCAAGGCCAGTTACCAGCTCGGTGACAGGATGCTCTACCTGCAAGCGCGTGTTCATCTCGAGGAAATAAAAGTTGCGCTGCTCATCGACCAGGAACTCAATGGTGCCGGCGTTGTGATAGTTGGCGGCCTTGGCCACGCGCACCGCGATTTCGCCCATGCGCCGGCGCATGCCTTCGTCCACGACCGGCGACGGCGACTCCTCCATCACTTTCTGATGGCGGCGCTGTACCGAACACTCACGCTCGCCCAGATAGACGATATTGCCGTGCTCGTCGCCGAAGATCTGCATCTCGACGTGGCGCGGATTGATGATGTACTTCTCCAGATACACCTCGTTGTCGCCAAAAGACCGCTGGGCCTCGCTGCGTGCGTTCTCGTAGGCGGAGTGAAGTTCTCCGGGCGACTGCACCAGGCGCATACCTTTGCCGCCGCCCCCAGCCGCCGCCTTCAGCATGATGGGATAACCGATCTGCTCCGCCAGCCGTTCGGCGGCATCGATATCCAAGCCGCGCTCCGAGCCCGGCACGAACGGCACGCCGGCGCGCTTCATGTTCTGGCGAGCGCGCGTTTTGGAGCCCATCATCTCCATCGACTCGGGGCTGGGGCCGATGAACTTGAACCCGTGGTCGGCGCAGGCCTGGGCGAAGCGGGCATTCTCGGAGAGGAAGCCGTAGCCGGGGTGGATAGCCTCCGCCTGGCTGCGGCGCGCCACGTCGAGGATCTTGTCCACGTTGAGATAGGACTCGCTGGCCGTAGCGGGACCGATATGGTAGGCGTAATCGGCCTTGCGGACGTGCAGGGCCTTGCGGTCCACGTCGGAGAAGACGGCGACCGACTCGATACCCATCTCGCGGCAGGCGCGGATGATGCGCACCGCAATTTCTCCGCGATTGGCGATCAGGACTCGTTTGAACATGACCGGGCCTCGAAGGCGCTAGAGACGCAATCTAAATCGAATGTTCTGCGGGAGCCGACGGCGGAAAGAGGGCAACTAACACGCGTACTCCACAGAAGAATGGATTGTACTGCATGGGCGGGCGGACGGGAGGGCGACCCGACGACTGTGTGGACAAAGCAGCTGTCATCTTCTACAACGTGCCCATGGAGTGGACGACCAACCTCAATCGCTCTTTCACCACAAAAGGAACCCGTGGGAAGTGCACTGCGGCGAGCTGTCCGGATGCCTATCAGCACCCCACCGACGATGAACAAGTGGCGTGTACGGTCAACCCAAGCCGCGGTTATGTCGTGACCTATTGCCCTGCCGGGTCAAGGTAAGCGTAGTGTCCGGAGAATCGGGCACGCCGCTCTGAAAGTCGATGATTGAGTGTTGTGACGTCCTCTGGGTTCAGGATTCGCGCTCCCACCCTTTCGCAAGGGCGGCGAAAGGATGGGGCACCCAGGACCCGGTCCCGCACCGTTTCAAGAAATAGATTGCACGAAAGTGGAGGCATTGGCATCCGCACCTAGCTCAACGCCTCCTCAGCAAGATCCGCGCTTCTCCTAAGTTACTGATTTAAAGTAAGTTATCTCGCTATTTTTGTCCCAACCCTTTCCCAACAAATTCCTCACCTGTTTTTAACTTCCTCTTTAGGACTTGAGAAGGCCAGGGGCGCTACTTTTCACTCGCAGCCGGTGATTGGCTCACAGGCAGGGAGCAGATGAAAGTTGACTGGCTTCCACTCTGGGCACATCGGCAGCAAATCAGTTTCCGGCTGCCGCCGCAAACATATCTAAAGAGGAGAAACGACAATGAAACGCTTTGCTTTCACCCTGACCATGGCCCTGCTGCTCTGCACCTCGATGTGGGCGCAAGGATCCTATAACTTCCAAACCGTCAACTACCCTGGCGATACTTTTACCCAGTTGTTGGGCATCAACAACAGCTCGCTGATAGCGGGCTACCACAATGTGAACCAGAACTCAGGATTCGAACTCAAGTTGCCTGGCGGCTTCGCCACCGAGAACTACCCGAACTCGATGATGACCCAGGTCATCGGCATCAACAACAACGGCACCACGGATGGTTTTTACGTGGACAACGGCGGCAATACCCACGGTTTCTATAACCACAAGGGTACGTTTAACAACGTCGATTATCCGGGCACGCCCTTCAACCAGTTGCTGGGCCAGAACGATATGGGCCAAGCGTCCGGCTACTACAGCCTGAGCGCAAACAACACCACGCCCGACTTTCCCTACGTGTACGACGAATTGGGGGGAGGGGTTTTTCAGGTAATCACCATTCCGGCAGCCGTGGGCGGAGCGCAAGCCACCGGCATCAACAACTCGCAGCAAATTTGCGGGTTCTACATCGACGCTAACGGCGTGAACCACGGCTTCCTGTTGAACTTCGGCCTGTTGGTGACGCTCGATGTCCCTGGTAGCACCTTCACCCAGGCTCTGGGGCTGAATAACAAGGGACAGGTAGTGGGTGACTACGTCGACGCGGGCGGCAATACGCACGGATTCGTGTGGACCAGCGGTGGCGGATTCACGACCGTCGACGATCCTAACGGCGTTGGCACGACCATCGTGAACGGCATCAACGACCGCGGCATGATCGTCGGGTTCTACGGTACGGCGCCGATAAACAGCGGATTCGTAGCCTTCCCACGGTAATGACTGACCTCGTCGCTCCCACCCTTTCGCAAAGACGGCGAAAGGATGGGGCACCCAATACCCCGTCCTACCGAAAGTGGGGCGGGGATTTCTTGGGTTCTGCGGTGCCAGGCTTATTCCCGAAGGAAGGGCGAAAAACGGTGGGCGACGGCCCGATCTCACGAACATGGTATATAGTCTTTAGCCCATGCGAACATTGACGATTCCTAGGAACCTCCTAAGCGGGTTCAATGGACTGCGGAGGAGGTAGTTATGAATCGAGTAGTGGACTCCAACAAACTCGAGCGCGCCCAGATTAGCGGAATGGACGAACCATCGGTCCGATGGGCTGGCGCCTTTGCGACCTACGGCGAGCATGGAGCCAGCCAGTCGTCAACCATTGTCTACGAAATCGAACCCTGCGGACGGCTAGGCTGGCATACCGATGCTACGGAGGAAGCGCAGTACATCATCGCCGGCAACGGCGAGTTGCGAATGGAAGATGGCACGTATCCGGTTGCGCCGGGGAACGTTTTTGTTCTGCCGACGGGAGTGCGGCACGATCTCGCCAACACCGGCAAGGAAACGCTGCGGGCGGTCGCCTTTTTCGCCGCGGCGATGTTTACCCAGCGGTTCGACAACGTGATGCTGCCGCCTAAAAACCACATCCTCGGTACGCCGAATCGCGAGAGCTGAGCGCGAGGGGGCGGGAGAGGCGGGATGGGCCAGCACCAGGTTGCCGGGCTCGGCGAAGAGTTCGTCGAGGCCCAGTGTGTCGAGCTCGCGCGGCGTGTCGATGCGGTACAAATCGACGTGGAACAGGTTCACCTCGGGGCCGCGATACTCGTGGATGAGGGTGAACGTAGGGCTGGTCACATCGTCCTGCGAAGCCGCGCGCAGACCTTCGGCGATGCCTTTCACCAGCGTGGTCTTGCCGGTGCCGAGATCGCCGCGCAGGATGACCATGCTCACCGCCTTCAGCGTGGGCGCCAGTTTGCGGCCCAGCGCCATGGTCTCTTCGGCCGAGTGCGTGATGTGCTCGTGGGGGTTCATCGCGGAACGAAGGCAATTTTAGCAGGATGGTTTGGCGGACTCAGCGAAGAGCGAAGAGCCAACAGCGCCGCCGCTCACCCTCCAATGCGCGTCGTGCTTTCCTTCGCCCAGTGCGCGGCGCGGCGAAACGCTTCCGGCAGGGCCGCGAGCAAATCGGTAGCCACCAGAGAGTGTTCGCCCATGGTTTCCGCGGCCACGTCCCCGGCCAGTCCGTGCAGATACACCGCGGCGACGGCGGCCAGAGGAATGTTGTTCGGCATCTGTCCAATCACTCCCGCTGTCATGCCGGTCAAGATATCGCCGGTGCCGCCGGTTGCCATGCCGGGATTGCCCGTCGGATTGACCCACGCAGTTCCATCCGGCAGCGCAACGATGGTGCGATTGCCCTTCAGCACCAGCACGAGCCGATGCTCGCGCGCGAAACCGCGCGCCACGTTGAGCCGGTCGGCTTGCACCGCTTTGATCGTGATACCGGCCAGCCGCGACATTTCTCCCGGATGCGGGGTCAGCACCAGCGGACGCTCGTGGCCGTCGAGCAGTTCGGTGTGGCCGTCGAATGCGTTGAGACCATCAGCGTCGATGACCATCGGTGCTTTGGTCTGGCGAACGGCTTCGTGGACGAACTGCACCGTTTCACGATCGCCGCCAATGCCTGGGCCGACTGCCACCACGGTGATTGGCTTCACCAGCTTCTGGAAACGGCCGCTCTCGATGGCGGCCAGTGCAATGCCACCGCTTTCGGTTTCAGCCAGCGGCTCGGTCATCAGCTCCGCAGCGAATGCGGCGACGCTGGCGAGCACCCTCGCGGGCGTTGCGACGGTGCTGAGTCCTGCCCCGGCGCGCAGAGCTGCCATGCCCGCCATGGCGGCGGCTCCGGACTTGCCCACCGATCCGCCCACGATCAGAACATGTCCGTACATGCCCTTGTTGCTGTCGGCAGGGCGCGGCGCCAGCAGCGCGGCGAAGTCGCGCGCGCTGGTGAGCTCGAGCCCGAGCTTGCTGACGATGGCTTCCGGCGGCGATCCGATGGGCGCAACCACGATGGGGCCGCGCGTCAGATCGCCAAAGACATGCGCCGGACGAGGCGCGGTGAAAGTGACGATGGCATCGGCGTGTGCGATGTGCTTGTCGGTCTGCGGCGACATCGAATCGGAATCGGCGCCCGAGGGAATGTCCACCGCGACTACCGGCTTGCCACTGCCGTTCATGGCGGCGATGGCATCCGCATAAAAGCCCTTCACCGGCGGGTAAAAGCCGGTGCCGAGTACGGCGTCAACCAGGAGATCGCAATTCACCAGACTGTGCGACGACTCCGCCTGCAGCTCCTGCGCGTTGCGCAGCACGATGGGCCGTAGAGGCAGGCGCTCGAACATGGCGAGCGCATCGCCGTGCAACTCGGACGGAGCGGCGAGCAGCAGCACCTCAACCACCCGTCCGGCGCGGTGCAATTTGCGCGCTACTACGAATCCATCGCCTCCATTGTTGCCCTTGCCGCAAATTACGGCGATTCGGTTGGCATGGCGATACCGCTCGAGTATGAATTGCGCCACGGCGGATCCGGCGTTCTCCATCAACGTGATGGATTGCACCCCGAAGCGCGCAGTGGTGATGCGATCGATCTCGCGCATCTCGTCGGCGGTGGTGATTTTCATACGCGCTCCGTGGCGGAGTCTTCCAGCCGGCGCAAACCGTCGGGCTCGCCCATGGCGATGAGATGGTCGCCGGAGTGGATGACCTCATCGGGCGGGGGATTGAAGCGCATGTGCGAGTCTTCACCCTTGATGGCGAGCACGATCACCCCCATCTCCTGGCGAATACGCGAAGCCTCCAGGGTTGCGCCTACGAAGCGTGAGCCCGCTTGCACCTGCACTTCTTCGATCTCCAGCGGCATGTGCCGGTTCATGGCGGTGTCGAAGAAATCGACCACGTGGGGGCGCAGGAAGGTCTGGGCGATGCGATATCCGGCGAAGTTGTAGGGCGAGACCACGTGATCGGCGCCGGCGGTGAGTAGGTGCTGCTCGGCATCTTCTTCGCTGGCGCGCGCAATGATGTTGAGCTTGGGGTTCAAGCTGCGTGCGGTCAGGATGATGTAAATGTTGGTGGCGTCAGTGGTGGTGGCGGTCACCAGTCCGCGGGCGCTCTCGATGTGGAGCTCGCGCAGCACATGCGCCTGGGTGGCGTCGCCCACCACAGCAAGCCAGCCTTTGTCGGAGTACCGCGCCAGCTTGGCCTGGTCGCTGTCGACAATCACAAAGGGCAATGGCTTGCGGGCCAGTTCGCGCGCCACGCTGCGGCCAACGCGTCCGGCGCCGCAGATGATGTAGTGGTCCGACAATCGGCTGATCTCGCGGTCCATGCGTCTCCTGCCGAATACCGATTGCAGTTCGAATTCTAGCAAAGCCTGGGTCGCCGCCCCGAAGAACAGCAGCACCAGGCCGACACCGGTGACAATGATGAACGTGTTGAAGATGCGGCCAACGTGTGAGAGCGGATGGATCTCGCCGTATCCAATGGTGGTGATGGTAGTCAGCACCATATAGAAGCCGTCGAACCACGGCCAGCCTTCGATGAAATGGAACCCGGCCACGCCAATGGAGATCAAGCCCAGCAGCGCGAGGAAGAGGACCTTCAGATTGAACAGGGCCTTCACAGCAGCCATTCTGGCGCGTTGTGCAGAGAAGCGCAACAAGAACGCCCGTCGCGTTCAGGAAGGGCGGATAAACAAATGGTCGCTGGGAGTCTAATCGCCCCCGGCCTTCACCGCGTCAGGCACGGTGCGCTGCACTCGGCTATGATGGCGCCCGTAACCGAAGTAGATGACCATGCCAATCGCCAGCCAGATGATGAGACGCCACCAGGTGTCAATCGGGAGGCTGGCCATCAAGGCGAAGGAAATCACGATACCCAGGATGGGAACCAGGGGCACCAGCGGGGTCTTGAAGGGACGATGTAGCTCCGGACGTCGCACCCGCAGGATCCACACACCTGCGCACACGATAACGAACGCCAGCAACGTTCCGATGCTGACCAGTTCGCCAAGAATCCCAATGGGGACCAGGGAGGCGAAGATGGCCACGAACAGTCCGACGGTTATGGACGAGATCCAGGGAGTGCGAAACTTGGGATGCACCGCGCCCGCCCACTCCGGCAGCAGCCCATCGCGCGACATGGAGAAGAACACGCGGGACTGGCCCAGCAGCATTACCAGCATCACACTACCCAAGCCGGCAATGGCGCCCAACTTCACCAGAATCGAGCCCCAGCGGACGCCGGTGGCGTCAATGCCGACCGCAACCGGATCGGCCACGTTCAGGGCCGAGTAGGGAACCATTCCGGTCAACAAGCCGGAAACGAGAATGTACAGAACGGTACAGATGACCAGCGATCCAAGAATGCCGATGGGCATGTCCTTCTGCGGGTTTTTGGCCTCTTGTGCCGCGGTCGAGACGGCGTCGAATCCGATGTAGGCGAAGAAGATGACACCGGCAGCGCGCGCGATGCCCGACCACCCATACTCGCCAAATGCGCCTTGGTTGGGAGGGATAAACGGATGCCAGTTTGCGGCGGCCAGCGCTGGATGCTTAAGTACGAACGCACCGGCAATCGCAATGAAGATCAGCACGATCGTGACCTTGATGATCACGATGGCCGAATTGAAGTCGGCCGACTCTTTGATGCCGATCACCAGAATGAGGGTGATCACGCCGATGATCAGAAATGCGACGAGGTTGAACACGCCTGTCACTTGCGGCAAGGTCGCTGCATCTACGCCATTCTGCTTCAGAATCGGCGCCATGGTTGTCAGCAACTCCCAACGGCCTTGATACTGCACCAGAACATTGGGTATCCATTGGTGGCCGACATGGGTATACGGTGTCGCGGTTAGCTGGGGCGGAATGCGAATCCCGAAGTCCTGAAGGAAGCTGACGAAATATCCGCTCCAGCCGGAGGCGACGGTCGCCGCGCCGAAAGCGTATTCCAGGATGAGGTCCCAGCCAATGATCCAGGCAAAAATTTCGCCCAACGTGGCATAGCCATAGGTGTAGGCCGAGCCGGCGATGGGGATCAGCGAGGCAAACTCGGAGTAGCACAGGCCGGCGAAGACACAGCCCAGTCCAGCCAGCACGAACGAGAGCACAATCGCCGGACCTGCATACTGCGCAGCCGCCGATCCGGTGAGCACGAAAATTCCCGCGCCGATGATAGCGCCGATTCCAAGAGTAATAAGGTTCACCGGACCCAGCGCCCGTTTCAAGCTATGTTCCCCAGTATCCGCTGCTTCATTCATCAGCATGTCGAGGGGCTTGCACTTCAGCAGATTGGCCATTCAGCTTTGCCTCTTCTTTGCGCTCAGGCTTGCGTACTCGGTTGCTGGTTGCGTCTGGACCACAGGAAATACACGGGGATCCCGAGCAGGACAATAATCAGGCCGGGCCACGTGTATTGCGGCTTGTAGCGCAATAAGACTACATCAATAAACACGGCCATCAAAATATACATTGCGGGCAGCACGGGATATCCAATGGCGCGATAGGGGCGGGGCTCATCCGGACGTTTGGCGCGCAGCACAAACAGTCCTGCGATAGTCAGGATGTAGAACACCAGCACCGCAAAAATAATGTAGTCGAGTAGCTGCCCGTAGCTGCCCGAAATACACAGAATGCAAGTCCAGATGCACTGCATCAGCAGCGAGTGCGCCGGAGTGTGATACTTGGGATGCAGCCTTCCCGCGCTGCGGAAGAACAACCCATTTTTCGCCATGGCGTAGTACACGCGGGCGCCCGCCAGGATCAGTCCGTTGTTGCAGCCAAAGGTTGAGACCAGGATGGCGATGGCCATGATCTGCGCGCCAACTGGGCCGAAGATCTGCTGCACCACGGCGGTGGCGACGCGGTCCTCTGGAGCGTGTTGGATTCCGGCCAGCGGCAGCACACTCAGGTACACGAAGTTGGCCAGCACGTAGAGCAGGATGACCGCGCCGGTTCCCAGCCCCAGCGCGAGCGGCAAGTTGCGCTGTGGATTGCGAACTTCGCCCGCAGTGAAGGTAACGTTGTTCCAAGCATCCGCCGAAAATAGGGAGCCGACCTGCGCTACAGCAATGATGGTGATGGTCCCTACCAACGCGATGGGGCCTCCGACACCGACCTGCACGGGATGCAGCGCGCCCCATCCCGCATTGCGCCAGAAGTTTGCGCCAAAGTTGGCTGCTATCGCCGCGGCGTTGCGTCCCACAATAATTCCCAGCAACACCAGGCCCAGCAGCGCCGCGGTCTTGGCAAAGGTAAATACGTTTTGCACCGCCGCACCGGTCTTCACGCCGAAGATATTCAGCACCGAAAGGAAGATCACCATGAGGACGGCCATCAGGTTCTGCGTGTTCAAACCGACATCCATGTTGCCCAGCACCATCGGTCCGATGGGAATGGGCGGCACGTGCGCGATGTGCCAAATCCAGTGGGTCGACGATATTGCAGGAAAGAACACGCCTAGGAATTTGCCAAAGGCCACCCCGACCGCGGCAATGGTTCCGGTCTGGATGACGAGGTACAGCGTCCAGCCGTAGAGAAATCCCCACAGCGGGCCCAGCGATTCGCGGAGGTACACGTACTGTCCGCCGGCGTGCGGCATCATGGCAGCCAGCTCTCCGTAGGCCAGCGCGCCGGTGATGGTCATGAATCCAGTCACGACCCAGGCGGCGATGAGCAGCACGGGCGAGTCGACGAGCCGAGCGATCTCCGCCGAGACGATGAAGATGCCGGAGCCGATCATGGAACCCATGACCAGCGTGGTGGCGCTGGTCAAGCCGAGGCCCTTGACCCATTGGTTTTCGCTGGAGGCGATCGATACCGTCTTCGATTCTGTTGCCAAGTGACCTCGTATTGGTGGAGAGAACGCTCGCAAGAATTTACGCCACCAGGCGCAAGAATTCCTCGGCAACTTTGGTCGGGGAACTGAGTAGGTCGGAGATGACGGCGACGGAGTCGGCTCCCGCATCCAAGACCGAGCGCGCGTTGGCACGAGTGATGCCTCCAATGGCCACCAGGGGCTTCTTGGTTGCGGCCCGCGCCGCGCGAATCCCGTCCAGGCCGACAATGGGGTCAGGGTGCCGCTTCGACGAGGTAGCGAACACCGGACCGTAGGCGATGTAGTCCGCCGGACCGGCATCCGCCTCCTTCAACTGCTCGAGGTTGTGGGTGGAGACGCCGAGAATGAGGCTGGGACCGATCACAGTGCGCGCCCCTTCAGCCGACAAGTCCTCCTGCCCAACGTGTACACCCTCATAACCGGCAGCGATGCAGATGTCGGCGCGATCGTTCATGATCAGGGTCACGCTATTGCCCAGCACCCGGCGAAGCTCGCGGGCGTGGCTGAGCATCTCGCGTGTATTACCCACCTTGTTGCGATACTGCAGGCACGTCACGCCACCGGCCGCGAGTTCACGGGCATAGTCCACGATGGCAGCGGTAGTGCGCAGCGGCGGCGCGAAACAAGCGACGTCGAGAATGGCGTACAACTTCGGCAAGCGGACAGGCTCAGGCATGACAGGCGATTACTTCGCCGCCTCCTTGGGTTGGTTGAGAAAGCGCTCCATGAACTGGGTATCGAAGTTGCCTGCGCGGAAGTCGGGGTCAGCCATGATCCGGCGGTGTACAGGGATACTCGTATAAATCCCCTCGACCACGAACATATCCAGGGCCCGCGACATGCGCGAAATGGCTTCGTCGCGGTCCCGTCCCCGCACTACCAGCTTGGCAATCAAGGAATCATAGTACGGCGGAATGACGCCTTCCGCATAGGCCGCGGTGTCCACGCGCACCCCGGTGCCGCCGGGAATGTTGAAGGCCGTGATCTTTCCCGCCGAGGGAGTGAAGCGCTCGGGATGCTCGGCATTGATACGGCACTCGATGGCGTGCCCGCNNCGCCCGCCGCAATCAGGATCTGCGACTTCACCAGGTCAACGTCCGTAGTCATCTCGGTGACAGGATGCTCCACCTGAATGCGCGTATTCATTTCGATGAAGTACAGGCTGCCGTCTTCGTCCATCAGAAATTCGACGGTCCCGGCATTCATGTAGCCAATGCTGCTCAGCGTCTTTACCAGGATGCCGCCTATGCGTTCGCGCAACTCGGGAGTAACTTTCACCGAGGGGGCCTCTTCCACCAGCTTTTGATGACGGCGCTGGATGCTGCNNTGCTGCACTCGCGCTCGCCCAGACTCATCACATTGCCGTGCTCGTCGGCCAGCACTTGGAACTCGATATGGCGCGGCCGCTCGATGAACCTTTCCATGTAGAGGTCGCCGTTGCCGAACGCCGCCGCCGCCTCCGATTGCGCGGCGTGAAACAGGTTGGGCAATTCTTCTTCGCTGCGGATGATGCGCATACCACGTCCACCGCCGCCCGCCGAGGCTTTCACGATCAAGGGAAATCCGACGCTGCGCGTCCACTCCAGCGCTTCGTCCGCCGAGGCGATGATTCCGTCCGAGCCCGGCAGAATGGGCACGCCTTCCTTCTTCATAGTGGCGCGCGCCTTTTCCTTTTCACCCATCAGCCGTGTGACCTCGGGCGGCGGGCCGATGAATTTGATACTGCAGTCCTGGCAGACTTCGGCGAAGTTGGCGTTTTCGCTCAGCAGGCCGTAGCCGGGATGGATGGCGTCAACGTTCGCGATTTCAGCGGCGCTGATGACTGCCGGGATGTTGAGGTAGCTGTCGTGGAGACGTGGCGGCCCGATACAGATGGCTTCGTCGGCGAACCGGACATGCAGCGAGTTACGGTCGGCTTCGCTGTAAATCGCGACCGCCTTGATGCCCAACTCCTTGCAGGCGCAAATCACCCGCAGGGCAATCTCCCCGCGGTTCGCAATTAGGATCTTCTTAAACATGAAATAAGTGGTGCGGGCCTTTGCCTGGATTCTGAATGTGCGGGTTCTTGAAGGGTGCCGAAAATTAACCACGGAGGCACGGAGATCACGGAGAAAACTCGATAGAAATCAAAACCTCCGTGTCTTCTGTGTCTCCGTGGTAAATGATTTTCTCGAGCGGCCTTCAGCCCGCG
This sequence comes from Acidobacteriaceae bacterium, assembly GCA_003160215.1. Classification (GTDB taxonomy): domain Bacteria; phylum Acidobacteriota; class Terriglobia; order Terriglobales; family Acidobacteriaceae; genus Bog-257. The sequence continues at coordinate 2,309 of PLQW01000205.1, read as the reverse complement.
AAGCATCTGCGGTTTCTTTCCTTTACAACAAACTGTTTTTCCCAGCCTCTTCCACCGCGTCGCTATGCTGTCCTAATACCGAACAGCGGCATTCCGTATTCCACCGGACTTCCGTTGGGGACAAACATTTTGGCGATAATGCCCGACACGTCCGCCTCAATCTCGTTCATCAGCTTCATGGCTTCGATGATGCAGAGCACCTGTCCCTCCTTCACCGCATCGCCGACTTTGACGAAGGGAGGAGTGCCAGGCGACGGAGCTTCGTAATAGGTCCCGACAATCGGCGATTTCAGGATAAATAAATTCGCTTCAGCAGCCGCGGCAGAGGTCGCCGGGGCTGCCCCGCTTGAGGGCTCTCCAGTATCGGTGGTTGGCGACGGGGTGGAAGAAGAGGGTGCGGCGGGCGCGCTCACAACGGCAGCCGTATGCCCCATGGCTAACGTCGGCGTGACCTGCAACACCGGCGCAGGCTGAGCCCTTGCGCCTCGCTTGATGAGCAGTTTCATATCGCCGCGCTGCAGTTCAAATTCGGCGATGTCCTTCTCCACCAAAAACTCGATTAGTTCCTTGATTTCTTTCTGATTCATCGTGTTCCGTTCGGCAGGATAACGTTAGAAGCCATCTCATAAATACCGGAGCGAGCCAAACCGAAGTACCTCAGGGGCTAAAGCCCAGTCCGGTAACGGGCCATTTGCGGCACGGCTGAAACCATGCTCTTTCAAAACCAGATTTACGAGATAGCTTCTAGAGATATTGAACTTATCCTGACTCCCTCTTTAGGGTCCCATACTTTCGCGCAGCGAAGCGTGCGACACAACCAATCCCAACCGCAGATTTCACTACGGCCTGCGCCACGGCCGCTCTAACCTGGATTATTCATGAGCGCACGTAGTTTTTTGGGGTGTCATCCTGAGCGACGAGCGCAGCGAGAAGTCGAAGGACCCCTATGGTCGCCAGCCATCTCAAACTTGCTGCTGCGCTACGCGCCCACACTGTGATTTCTCCCAGCTATAGGGGTCCTTTGACTCCGCGCCCGCCCGACCCGCAAAAGCGGCGGGTCGGAAATTCTNNACCTCACATTCATGAATAATCTAGGCTAAATCTCAATCAGTTCCTTGGTGACCGGGGTCAGCACCTGGCATCCTCGATCCGTGACCACCACCATGTCTTCGATTCGGATGCCGCCCTTACCCGGAATATAAATTCCGGGCTCGATCGTAATCACCATACCCGGTGCGAGTTTCTCTGACTGGCGCTTGCCGAGGCGTGGCGGCTCGTGAATCTACAAGCCCACTCCGTGCCCCGTCGAATGCGTAAAGTAGCGATCCAGCTTGGCCTTACGGAGCACCTGACGAGCGGCTTGGTCCACTTGGGCCGCCGTTTTGCCCGGAACCACCTCAGCGATCCCGGCTAACTGGGCCTCCAGTACCGCTTCGTACCACCGGCGCTCTTCCCGGCTGACCCTACCCACATGCACGGTGCGGGTCATATCAGAACAATAGCCCCGCAGTATAACACCCGAATCCACCACCACGAATCCACGCCGGGGTATCGGTTGGGCCGAAGCCCGGCCGTGAGGCAAAGCCGCCCGTTTCCCCGCCGCGACGATGGTCTCGAAGGACATGCCATCGGCTCCCGCCTGGCGGGCAGCATATTCCAATTTTCCAGCCACCTCCGACTCCCGCACACCCGCCTGGATATAGGACCGGGCCTCTTCGTACACCGCCGCTCCCAGTTGCACGGCGGCGCGGACGATCGACAGTTCCTCGGGGTCCTTGATCATGCGCTGCCGCATGATGAGGCCAGCCGCCGGTTTCCAGTGGATTCGCCGGTGCACCAGCTTCCGCATGAGTTCCGCAGAGGCGACCGTGGTGTAGTCGGCCTCGAAGCCAATGGCAGCAGAAGTCAACTTGCCGACGATTTTGGCGGCGTCCGTGAGCCGCGGACCTTTCGAAATGACCACCCGCGCGCCACCGACTTCTTCGCGCGCCTGTTGAGTATAACGGCCATCGGTAAAGAACAGGGGCCGTCGTTTGAGGAACAGCAGCAGCCCGTTGCTGCCGGTGTAACCACACAGGTAGCGTAGGTTCGCCGGATGCGTGACGACGAAGCCGTCGAGGTTGTGGCCGTCCAGGGTGTGCTGGAATTTCTTCTGCCGGGATCGATAGTCCATGCGTGCCTTAATTGCAATCCATTTTGCAGGGTTTGGCAACCGTGGGTATCGCGCTTTGTAGATGCTCCAAAGTAATGTCACCCCTAACTGCAACGAAACTGGGCGCGGAGAGACAGAAGAAAGCGGGGCCACCGTT
>PLQW01000018.1 GCA_003160215.1 Acidobacteriaceae bacterium | reverse complement strand
AAGGAGAAAATCTGATCGGGGCTGCCGTTGGTCTAGGTCCCAGTGCGGGTGTGGTAACGGATGCATTTCATTACGACGCATCGCTTGCCATGTATGGGGAGTTGCATCTTCTTCGGGGCGTGCCCGTCTCCGTGGTCAAACCTAAAAACAACCAAATCGATCTTCGCGATTTAGATTCTCTCATTCAAAAGAACACGCGTTTGGTTGCGATCTCACTCGTTGCAAGCATGACGGGCTTTCAGCATGACTTGAAGAGTCTTTGTGAGATTGCGCATGCGAAGGGTGCTCTGGTCTACGCAGACATCATTCAGGCGGCGGGTGCTGTTCCTATTGATGTCAAACAGAGCGGTGTCGATTTCTGCTGCTGCGGCAGCTATAAGTGGCTAATGGGCGACTTCGGCACCGCGTTCCTCTATGTAAGAGCTGATAGGCTCGATCATCTCCGGAGAGTACAGTTCGGATGGAGACAATTCACAGGAGAAGTTCAACACGTCTATCCTTTTGACCCACCAGGTCCCGCGATTGGTGATTGGAAATTGGGAACGGGCACGATCAGCCATTTTGAAGTGAGTACGCCTGACTGGGCAGCTCTTGCTGTGGCAGTTGGGTCGTTAACGTACATTCGGAACATCGGTGTCGAAACGATCCAGCGGTATCGCCAGCCGATGCTGGACTCTCTTCAATGCGAACTGCCCAGGCGAGGCTTTATGCCATTAACACCAGCGTCTTCCCGAGGCCCGATTGTCTCCTTCGCATACAAAGATGCGGATAGAAAACTCGGGCCGATTCTAAGTAGGGCAAAGGTGAAGATCACCCTATACGAAAACATGATCCGGATTTCTCCATCTGTCTATAACGACATGGATGATATAGACCACCTGCTGAATGTACTTAATGTCTGAACAAGTTCAGGCGTACTAGTTGGTTTTGAATGGTAGAAGAGCAGTTTGGACGCGGTGCCTTATCGAGCAGGAAAAAGCTAAGGGTAGGCACACTGCGCCCGATCCGCTTTTCCGGGCTCGCGAATCACGATTATTGAAGGAAAGGGCGCCGGATTGTGCAGGATCGGCATCGAGGCGCCTGTGGTGCCCATAGAGAGGCCCTAACGTTTCTTAACATGATTCTCGACAGTGGCGCATTCAATATGCTGTGCCTTCCCGGGAATCGCTGTGAGGTTTACCAAGTTTGGGAGGGTTTTACCAGTGAGAAGTTTTAACCGTCGCGGCTTTCTTTCGATGCTTCTGGCAACGTCGGCCTGCAAAGTAGCAGCAAGCGTCTTGCCGACTGCATTCCTCCAGGAAAAGGATANNCTTGGGCTGGATACGATCAGGCCGTTATCATCGATTCGCTTGGAGGCCCGGGTAGCAGCAGCACCAGCGACGTTTTTCTCGCACTTAGCCCAAGTGAGATCGAAGACATTCGCAAATCTGGCCTGACCGCTGTGAATCTCACTGTGAGCGGGGTCGGCAGCTATGCTAGCGACTACGATAAGACCATACGCACACTTGCGTACTGGGATGCACAGATATCCGCGCATCCCGAAGTTCTCCTGCATGTTCTTAAAACCGATGATATCCATGAAGCGAAGCGAAGTCACAGACTCGGACTGATTTACGGTTTTCAGGACGCGACGCCCTTCGGTGAGGATCTTAATCGACTCGATATCTTTCGTAATTTAGGCGTACGCATATTTCAGNNTACAATCGGCGCAACTTAGTTGGCGACGGTTGTCTGGAACCAGGCAATGCCGGACTTTCAAGATTCGGTCGGCGACTCGTTGAGCGGCTAAACGAGACTGGCTCATTGGTTGATCTGTCCCATGCTGGAGAACGTACGACCCTAGAAGCGATCGAAGCGTCAGTGACGCCAGTCGCGATCACGCACACTGCCTGCTCGGCGCTCGCACCAAATCCACGAAATAAAACGGATGCCGAGCTCCGAAGGCTAGCTTCTAAAGGAGGATACGTTGGCATATATTTTATGCCCTTCCTTCGGAGTGAAGGGCAGCCAATGGCTGCAGATTTGGTTCTGCATATCGAGCATGCGATCAATGTCTGCGGTGAGGACCACGTTGGGCTCGGAACGGACGGCTACATCACCCCGGTAGCGGTTACTCCTGAGTACAAGAAGACATTTGCACAAGAGGTCATCACGAGAAGGCAACTCGGTATTTCAGCTCCAGGCGAGGACCCCAACGTTTACCTCTTCATTCCTGACCTTAACAGTCCGGACCACTTTAACAGAGTTGCTGTCCTTCTTTCGCGGCGGGGGCACTCCGATACACAAATCGAAAAGATTCTGGGAGGCAACTTTGAACGCATTCTGTCGGAAGCTTGGAAGACTTGAGTTTATCCAGCATCGCACAATCGCAAGGTTGTGACCTGCTTTTATGAAACTATGGGGCAATGCCGTCTGCGGCTGTCGAGGTCCACAAGAGGCCCACGTATAGCGAACCGTAGAGGTTCGTTGGCAAATACCACCGCTCCAGGTGGGCTCTGTGGCCACGCGCTTGATATCGAAGTGGGCCAGATTCCCAGGGATGCTTGTGCTCATACACTACCGGCGGCGGATCGAATACCTCGTACCGACGTTGTCTCAGCGATTCAGAATGGCAATCGACTTTAGAAACGACAATACAATCGTCGTATTNNCCGCTTGCTCCAACAATAGTCCCGTCACCACTCAAGCTGGTAAGGAGCAATCGGAATGACATTTGAGAGCATCCAGTGGACGTGGATGAACGGTGCATTCCTGCCTTGGGCGGAGAGCACGGTGCCGATCTCCACGCATGCTTTGCACTACGGGACAGGAGTGTTCGAGGGCATACGCAGTTATGTGGTGGACGGCGAACCTGCGGTTTTTCGCCTGGATGCGCACCTGGAGCGCTTCTACAACTCGGCGGCGACGTATGGCATGCGCATCCCTTACCGGTTGGAGGAGTTGGCGGAAGCGATTTGCGGAGTGCTTCGGCGCAACCGACTGACCGAATC
>PLQW01000267.1 GCA_003160215.1 Acidobacteriaceae bacterium | reverse complement strand
TGTAAAAAACTTGGAGTCGGAATCGCCAGCATTCTTTGCATCACAATTGACGAAGCCTTGATCGAGGTAGAAGCTCGCGCAGAGGGCATTCTTCTTAGTGGGGATAAACTCGCCTTCCAGTTGCCTGGCACCCATTTGCAATGCTCGCTGGCCAATATAAGTCAATAGAGCGGTTCCAATGCCGCGGCCAATCACCCGACAGGATAGTAAGAACGAGTCGATGATGCACGATTCGCCGTGGTTCCGTGCAAGGGCCAGGCCCACGACTCCGGCATCTCCGAAGCGGTCGCGCACTCGAACAACCACGGCCTGCCCCCCTTCGACAGAGGCAAATTCCTCGATCTCCGCAGCCGAGCGACGCCTGGTTGTGAGATTGAACTGGTTCGTCTTTGCGAGCAACTGTGCCGCGCGAGCGAGCGGAGCTTGCAGCGCGCTTTGAAAGGTGCAGACAATCTCGAGGGAAGCCAGAAAATCGTTTCGGTCGATCGCGCTGTCTTCCAATCTGGCCCTCTGGGCCTGGGCTTTGTACTCGTTCAAACGATTCAGATCGTCGTCTGTGACCGATAAGGCGTCAAAAAATGGCTGTTTTGACAGAATCTCGACAAGCTTCCAGGGCTCCTCAACCGGCGCGGTAATCACAGCTACTTCAGGCAGTTGCTGCCGAATCTCCTCGCACTCTTGAGGGCTGTCATCAACGAAGACGAACGAATCAAGCCCCAGGGACAGCTCTTCGGCAAGTTCTCGAATCGATTTCGACTTCTCATCCCAGCCGATTTTGCAGGCTACGAAGTGGTTCAGGTTCAGCGCGAGATCGGAGGAGCGAACTGCAAATGCTTCTCGAACGTCCGCCTCATTGTTCTTTGAGACGATGGCAAGCAGGATTCCTCTTGAAGACAACTGTTTCAGATAACTCTGATAAGCGAAGTAGCAATTCCCGGGGAACGCGCTTCCGGTGGCAATACCCTCCGCCGCGTCTTCGCCCAGGATTCCTCCCCACAACGTGTTGTCGAGATCCGTGCACAATACCTTTCGGGGCGCCCGGTACATCGTCGAGAAGGCGCGAATCAATGCACGCGAATAAACGTTGAAGAATTCCGAGCTCACGGGAAGTCTATTCGCCAGANNAAAACGCAGTCAGACACCGTGCGGCATATCGCGGCCAGTCTCTCGTTCAAACGCAGAATCGCATTGGGCAGGCTGTGCGGCAGATTTGCATCCCCGATGTCGCCAAGGGATGTGTGGTCAGGAACGACGAGACCCTGCAGCAGAATGCGAGCGGAACTGCGGGAGCGAAGGCTGCGCAGCAGTTGTGCCATCCGTCCGGCACATTCTTCGATCTCCGCTTCAACTCCGGCGCCTAATCCATCCGAGCAAAGGTCAGGGAGGCGACCGGCAATCTCTTCCAAATCGAGAAGAATCAAAACCAGGTCGGGCTTGAATTCTGCGAGCGCGCTCTGAGGGTTCAGCAGCTCATCGGCATATGAGCCGTAGCCGCCTACTTCGAGATCCAGCACATACCTCGAGAACACCGCCTCAGTGGCCAGAAAAGGAAGGATCGGTTCAACTGTTACCGAACGAACGATATAGGTTCGTAATGGCCTGGCGCCAAATTGGTCCTGTATGGCGTCGGCAATTCCCGCAAGCGCGGAGGCACAAAACATCACATCTGCGGGCTTGTTCGACCCGTCAACGAGCTTTCTCGCGCATCGGATTGCCGTGCCTGCATCCCGGTTACGCGCAGAATCCTTGATCTGCCTTCGCAGTTCCTGCCTCTCGGCGTCACTTTGCACCGGCTTCCTCCGCTACTGTTGCCGCCTGCGACTGAACAGCCTTGGGCGCACGCATGATAATTCGACCAGGAACACCCATCACAGTTGCCCCGTCGGGAACGTTAGCAATCACCAGTGTATTGGCTGCGATTTTTGCGCCGTTCCCAATTTTGATCTTTCCCACTAATGTTGCGCCCGTGCCGATGTAGACATCGTCGCCAATGATGGGCGCGCCCTGACGGCCCATGGCCGACGCTCCGATGGTTACGCGGTGCGCAATGTCGCAGTTTCTTCCAATGACCGCCTGAAAGTTGATGTGAATCCCACCAATATGGCCGATATAGAGTCCATCTCCGATCGAAGCCTGAGGATCTAGATCCATCTCCATGAAAACTTCGCAGAATTTGTTCGCAAGGAAAGAGACTAACTTGAGTGGTATGCGAATCGGCCAGGCCGGCCGCCCTACATACACCCAGTTGCTCAGCCGATAGCAGCCAATTGCCCATCCCGCTGGGTTTAACCACAACGCCATCCCGCCGTGGCCCTTGGCACGGTATCGTGCGATGTCAGAGGAAAAACTACTCATTCGAGTTGCCTTGGGTTTCCTTAGCGCAACGATAAAATGCGATTGCTAGCGGTACGATGCATCTTCACCGTCCTCCACTGACTTTCACTCACGGTTTCCATCGATAATTTCCGCCCTTCATCTCACTCCACGCTTCACTGGACAAAATGTCTACAAAGAGTTTCACCGGCGAGAGCAGGATCGACGGGGC
>PLQW01000133.1 GCA_003160215.1 Acidobacteriaceae bacterium | reverse complement strand
ACGTAGTCGGTTCCCAGCCGGCAGAGGCTCTGGTTAAGCTCATAAAAAATGGCTTTTCGGGAGAGGCCCCGGCCATTGGGTTCGTCGCGCATGACGCCGTGAACCTTGGTGGCGATGACCACGGCTTCCCGGCGGGTATTTGCCTTCAGGAATCTCCCCAGCACCTCTTCGCTGGCTCCGCCTGAGTAGACGTTAGCGGTGTCGAAGAAGTTGATTCCGAGATCAAGAGCCTGGCGGAAGAAGGGCTGGCTTTCTTCTTCGTTAAGGGCCCAAGCGTGGCTACCGGGTCTGAGGGCGCCCGTAGCTGGCGCGCCGTAAGTCATGCAGCCGAGACAAATGCGGGAAACCTTAAGGCCAGTCTTGCCGAGATTGACGTAGTCCATTGTTTCTCCTATGAGGGCCGAACGGCTTAAACTGCCTGTGACCAGTGAATGTGCACTTCAACGATGGGTGCCACCGCTGAATAAGAGAATACTGCTGCCATGAAGGATTCAGCACCCGCTCGATCGCCTGGGATCGTTCATCTCAGCGTCCACGGAAAAATCCGAATGGGTACTCGCGTGACGTCGTGCGAGCATGCAGCTTTGAGCTGCGAACTAATATCTCCAACTGGTAAGGTCGGCTCCGGGTGGTGCGGTCTTCTCGATCCGCTCCAGTATCTTGGTTAAATACATGGTGTTGTAATGCAGCCGTGACAGGTAATTCGGCAGATTCGGATCGCCATTCCAGCAATGCTCGGCGCGATCGCCGTATTTCACTTCGCCGCCGTACGGAGGATTGCTGGTGCTCTTGAGAAAGTCCTCCATCAAGTAAACGGCGTCGTTCAGGAAGTACGTGTCGGCGCTCCCGCAATAAATATGGATCTTGCCTTGCAGCTTGGGCCCGAGGGTTGGCCAGTTCATCTCGAGGATTGCCCGTAAGTCGAAGTGCTCTTTCCAGTAAGCGGCGACCTGGTGATCAATCTCACCCGTTTCCTTGTTGAAGATTGGTTGGGGGTAACCGTCGGCTCCGACTGGCCCGTAAACCGCCTGCCAGATGTCCCACTGCTCGCCGGAACGGCCCTTGGTGCCCAGCGCAAGCTCATAAGCATTGCTGTCCTGGATAGTGATCGTGACATGTCCGAGATAGTCGCGCATGCCAGGTTGCGCCACTCGCTTGTGTGCGCCCTCGATATAGAAGGCGTTGGTGTCCTTATACAGGTCGATCAGTGTGTAGGCTCGAAAGTCGATGGGATCGGGACATGCGGCAAAGACGCCGTTATAGTGGTCGGGATAAGAAATCTGGACCGCCAGCGATTCCCATCCGCCAGTCGACCCGCCGTAGGTGAAGCGCGCCCACCCTTGGCCTATGCTTCGGAATTTCTTCTCCAGCGCCGGCATGAGCTCGGTCTCGATCGCGTCTCCGTACGGCCCCAAGTTCGCTGAGTTCACAGCGTAGGAATCGTCATAGTAGGGGTTGGCATGCTGGATTTTCACCACCAGATACCGGGGAAACTTCGGCGATATCCATTGCTGGTAGAACTTGTAGGCTTCTTCCTGCTGGATGCGGTTGTATCCCGAAATGTGAAAGCGCTCGCTGTAGTCCAGCTTGAGGTTGGGATCGGGCGGTTCGGTGCGAAAGTCGTCTATGCCGTCGACAAAATGATCGTGAAACAACATCAGGGGATAGCGCACTTCCGGGTGTTCATCGAATCCCTCAGGCACCAGCACGATCGCAGAGAGATACATGGGCCGTCCCCAGAAATTGCTTAACAGCTCGCTCTGGATCCTGATGTGCCGCACGTACCTGGTGTCGGCTGGCACCGAAATGGGCGGGATTTCCTGGTCGAGGACAATCCTGACCGGCGTATTGTTCTTGGTAATCGTGATCTTTACTGGCTTGCTGTACAAGTTTCCCGGCGCAATGTTCCAATGCTGTCCTTCTCCACGATCCATGGGCAGTTTGACAACCTTGCCGTCGGCCCGGTGGAAGGTTTCGTAGCGGTGCAACAACGCCTGGACGTAATACTCCCCGGGAGGCACGTCGCGCAAGCTGCGCAGTGGATAACCCCATGCCTTCTCGTCGACGAAGACGGACTCCTCCGGCTTCAATCCGTCGATGTCAATGCCGAAGACCATCTGGGTTCTCGGCGTGTCGTTGATTTGCATCCGGGGCTCTTCGGAGGGGTCCGTGGAGAGCAGAAGCAGCATCCGCCCATCGAGCGGCTTGTCACTCCGCTGTTTGGTAAACGCGATGGAAAACTGCGGCGCACGGCTGGTTTTTGCGAAGACTCTGACTGGACACAACAAGATAATGATCAGGATTCCCAGGCAAACAGCGTAGAGACGGGGCTGCCAAGTGGGAGAAAGGTTCCTAAGTGGCTCGCTCATACGGACAGTTTACTTTCCCGCGATCGGTGAGGACATCGCGCATTTCCATTCTTTCCGGAAAATTTTTACCGCCTGACAGCATCTGCGCAGGATGCCAGTGCGGTCTGCGGGACTCGCGTAGCGGCAATTCACTTGATTCCCAGTATCCAGCCCTCAACGTGCGCTGCTTTGTGCTCTGCAGGTGCGAGAGCGGGAGCCAAGAATTCCGTGAGCGTAGCGCCAATGTCGGAACGACGCATCCATTCCGCAACGGAAAAGGCGTCATGCTGGTGTTCGTTCCGATCCCCCCGCGCGAAGCTGCGGCTGCAAAGAGATGGATAGACTTCTGCCACGACTGATCGTCCCGCCGGGACATCCCAGCCATCGAAAGGCCAAAAGTGTACGCCGGGCACGTGAAGGCGGATATACCGAAGCCACGGAAGCCCGGCATGGGTGGACTTTGCAACCGAGCCCGGAACATCGAAGTGGAAAACGGACTTCGCTCCGGCTCTTTCTTCTGTGATGCGCCTCCACCGCGTGTTACCGCATCGGGCTGCACCGTTGCCATGGTGGCCATCACGCACGAAATCAACGTAGGTGTATTGGTCATCTGTCGGCCAGTGCCGCTGAAAATCGTCGAGAAATGCTTGCCAATCGTGCGGCAGGCGGTGCTCGTCGAAATACTTCAGCGGAAATGAAAAGCCGTGGTCAATCCCAACCAGGGTTGGCTGCTCTTCTGAAAGGCGTTCCACCAGCCATTCGGCAATTTCTCGGCGTGTCCAGTATTTGCGTGGGCTGGGCGGCGGCGGCACCTCAGTAGGAGGTCCGTTCCGATCCGCCATGTAAACGCGTAGGCCCTTAAGGCTCGATACCGGCGTTTGAGCACCGGAGTAGTCGATTCCGATATACCGACCGAAAGCCAGCAAGCCGCTCATCGTGGTGACGCCATATCCAAGGAACCAAGCAGTTTACATGCCGTGCACCGTGCGTAGCGTCCGTCCTGCTCTCGTTCGGTAATCCAATCCCTGAAAACCGGAAACAAATACCAATCCAAGTCACACTGGAGCATACCCATGAAACTCCGTCGGAATGAATTCTGCCCAATCCATAGATCACTCTTCTGCTGCGGTCGCGAGCAGGCGCGGAAAGAACGCAGATTTCAGCTTGGTGTTCAGCGCATCGAAGATCCACACCACCCCAGGGGGTATCGCGAACTCCGTTCGTCGGCAGAAATGCGGAAGCTACTGAACCGAAAAATCGTCGAGCAAGACGGGAAGTGTGCGATCTGCCATCAAACCTTCACGGATTACAATGAGATAGTGCCCGACCATATCGAGCCCAAAGGGATGGGAGGGGCGTGGCGAGACGACAGCCCCCAGAACATCCAGGCGGCCCATCGGCGCTGCAACTTGCAGAAGGGGTCGAGGAGATTACGTCCCGTTCCAGCCGTTTAGTTGTCACTGGAGGGGCAGTTAGAACTTCCATCCAGGTTTGACTTGCGCAAGTACCTTAGTCGCCTCCAAGAGATCGCCGCTGCTTTCGTTCTTGATCGTCACGCGCACTTCAATCTGGGGATCACATCCGGCCAAAGGCTTCATTAGTGCGTGTACGTGGTCAGCTAGGTCTTGTAGCTCGGCGACGCTCAATGTCATGAGGTTCGAGAACCTTCTCCCGGGCTGAGGTGACATTGTCTCGGGAGGCTTCGGAGCTTCGGACTTGATGACTAATTCAATGTTTCCGTCGCGCTGCAAAGAAACAATCGGTGCCCTCCCATTCAACAGAAAGAAGTTGTCGGCGTTGATGAAGGCGCGCTGGGCAGCGAGGAAAAAGGCGAAGACGTAGTCCAGGGTCTTCACAGTGCTGTCCGGAGGCTCGTCTCATTCTTGCCTTCCGTCTCGTGATAATACGCATTTGAGGCTGAGGCCCGGTGCTGGGAGATATCATCACATGGTCGGCTGAATAGCCGCGAGAGCGATCAACGATGTCTTCCTCATCCGTTGGAAAACACGCCGGTGGCGCTACGAGTGGTCAGCCTGCGGTCCCCGAACCGTCGTTCGCCGAGCGAGCGCGCACGTTGATGCACTCGGGCCGCATTGGTAGTCTCTCGACCCTGTCGCGCAAACAACCGGGCTTCCCCTTCGGATCCTTGATGCCTTACGGGCTTGATGGCCAGGGGCGCCCAATTTTCCTCATCAGCACGATGGCCATGCATACGCAGAATCTGCAAGCGGACCCGCGGGCGAGCCTGTTTGTGACCGAGCCCGACGCCAGCGGCGACCCGCTCGGTGCGCCCAGGGTCACCTTAATAGGAACGGTTAGCAGAATCCTAGAGCCAGAGCTGTTGGCAGCGCGTACGGTCTACCTGACGTGTTACCCAGATAGCAAGTACTGGGTCGATTTTGACGATTTCTTCTCTTACCGCATGGATATTTTGGATGTTTACTATGTGGGCGGCTTCGGCGTGATGGGATGGGTGGCGGCTTCAGATTACTCCCAGGCGCAATACGATCCGCTGGTCGACCACAAGAGTGACATCATGCAGCACATGAATGCCGACCACAAGGATACGTTTATCCTGCTCGCGAAACGCTTTGCTGGCATTGAGGCGCAGGAGGCAGAGATGACATCGGTCGATCGCCTCGGCTTCCACGTTCGCCTGAAAACCCAGGATGGTATGCGCGGAGCCCGCATTGCATTCTTACGGGAAGTGAACGATCCGGCACAAGCCAGAGAAGTGTTCGTCGAGATGGTGCGGCAGGCGCGTCAAGGGTAAAGCGGCTGGCCTTGGCGGTGGACCTGCCCAAATCGTTCCCAAATGCGCTACCCCTGTACGCCTCGGGGAGAACTCGAACGAGCCATCTCCGACCCTATCCGAAAAGGCCACTCTGAGCTGGCAATGAGGTAGGCGGCGGCAGCACGCAATCCGGGTCATCGTTCGTCACTGCGTTAATTCTCGGACTTACCGGAAAGCGTCTCATCTTAGCTGCATCGCACGGCGCCAGAACCTCCGCAAGCGCCTTTACATCCTTGAAGCCGGGATCGAGCCACAAATCGTAGTTCTCTTGGCGCAGAATTACCGGCATTCGATCATGAATGTCCGCCAGTAGGGAGTTCGGTGTGGTGGTTAGAATCGAGCAAGACTCAATCACAGCGCCAGCCGGGTCTCTCCATCGATCCCACAACCCAGCGAATGCGAACAGAGAATCGTCCTGCATCCCGAAGTGGAACGGCTGCTTCTCTCTCCCGCTACGCCGCCACTCAAAGAACCCGTCCGCAGGAAGCAAGCACCGGCGGCTTCTGAAGGCATCGCGGAAGGCGGGCTTACTCGCGACCGTCTCCGACCGCGCATTGATCGTCTTGAAGCCGATACTGGCGTCGCTGGCCCAGGACGGAATCAGCCCCCAACGAGCCACGGAGAAGTGCCGCTCTGGTCTCGATGGATCTTGCCGAATGATACCTACAGCCTGAGAAGGTGCGATGTTGTAGCGAGGCTCCCAATCGACCTCGTGGTCGGTGTCAAAGTATTTCGCGATCAATTGCTTGCGCCTGGACAGACGATAGCGGCCACACATCACTGACTCCTGAGATCCAATTCTAATCTGATGTCCCGCGCGTCCCAGAAATAGACCACCTGCATCCGCGGCGGGTACCGCAGAGCGCGTTAAGCGGGCTTGGCAAAGTTCCCGGGACTGTTCGCGGTCGCACGCCACTCTGGCTTGCGCTCTTTGGTCGCCTCAGATAACGCGCGCTTTACACCTGCCACGTCGAAGTCCGTGGCGTAAACCGGGCTGCCCGGTTGTTGGCGCCAGGACTCATCAAGCCCACCGGCATCAACACCATCGAATCCGAGCTCGTTTAGCAACCGAAGCACCACCGCCTTAGCCGCTTCGACGTCGCCAGCAATAGGCAGGGCTATTCGTCCGGGGGAGCCTGCAGGCCGGCCCAGATCCATGAGATGTTGCGCATAGATGTTATTAAACGCCTTGACCACAGGCCGGCCCAGCTGCTGCGCAACCCACCGGCTCTCGGTCGCGCCAGCTTCGATCCCGTCGATGCGGCCGTCGCGCTGCTGCGGATAGTAGTTGCCCGTGTCTACGACGACCACGTTGTCGGGAACTCCGGCAAACAAATCGGCTGGCAGGTGGGCCACGTTTTTCTGGGGAATCGTGACGATGACCACATCTCCCCTACGAGCAGCTTCGGTGACTGAGACCGGACTCGCGCCTGTCTCACGGGCCAAGCCGGCGAGCGTTTCGGGACCTCTTGAGTTGGCGATAAAGACTTGGTGGCCCAGCGCAGTGAAGCGACGGGTGAGGGTACCACCGATTTGGCCTGCGCCGATGATGCTGATCTTCATATCTGCTCCTTGATGAGTACCTCTAATTACTCGCTCGGTCTATAAAACCCACCTGGCGTCGGACCTTCCTCTGGTGCAAACCAGCCTCCCGAATAAGATGATTAAGATGATTAAG
>PLQW01000236.1 GCA_003160215.1 Acidobacteriaceae bacterium | reverse complement strand
AAGAGATTGTACTTGTTGACGAGACGGGTATCGGCCACCTTGCATTCGAGATTGGCGAAACACTCTGCCACTGGAGGCGGCGCCACGCGCTGGGCTGGCGCCGGCGTCAGACCGAATCTCTCGAACTTCCCCACATCCCGGCCCGAGCAGTTGCCGACCTCCACGACTTTGGGCGCCAGTTCCAGCGCCGGAACGGCGATCACGCACTCTTTCGTCGCCCGCAATGCGGCAAAGCTGTGATTGGCGCTGCTGACGACACAGGCAACCAGCGGCGGCTCAAACTCGACCATCATATGCCAGGACATCGTCATGACGTTGGCGCGGCCCTTGCGGGCGGTCGTCAGCAGGACCACCGGACCCGGTTCGAGCAACTGGTAGACTTTCGAGAGAGGTAGATCTTTCATCACGGTCGCGGCTCCTGGACCCGCCTGCAATGATGGTCAGGCGTAATCCATTGTAGCCGCGCTGTGCTCCGCAAAAATCTCAGCCATTCGCAAAGTGCATGAGCACTGCAGGTTCGAAGCCGTACAATTGACCAAACGCTATGCTTCCGTGCCGTGCGTCCAGGATGTCACGTTCCGTTTGCAGGCACTGCCACAAAATCATCTACAGGTCGAAATCCGCCAGTATTTTCAATGGTTCGAACCACAACTGGACAAACCGGTGCGCAAATTCTGCCGAACTCCCGAACTCATTGACAATGCAGGATCGGTCTCAGCTTGAGATCCAATGGCAAAGTTCACGTCAGCGCGATCATCACAGTAGCCGGATGCGCAAGATCCGCAGTATACTTCCGTGCTGGTGAAGCGAGCACACTCCTGCAGTCCTAGGTTCGGGCCTTTCGGAGGCACTCCTTCTTTACTTCCATTAACACCAATGTCTTAGCGGCTGCTGCTCATGTTGCCTGTCAAGCCATCGTTGCTCCTCGAGACCGTACTGTGTGGCAATAAAGCATAAACCCCAACGGCCCAGTGCCACGCCCCGTGCCCCAAGGAGATCCTGTCATGTCCGCACGCAAGCTTTCTTCAGCAAGCCAGATCCCGAATCCTCCCAGCACCGACCCGGCGGTGAACAGTTGGGCCCAGAATTCTCCTGTCGGCCAATGGCCGGCGAATGTTCCGGCGCAATACGCCGTCACCTTTTTCAACGCGGCGGGCGAGACGGCCTTCGGACCTTGGGGATCGATGAGCGGAGCGGGTTCCGCGCTGGCAGATCTTCAGGAAGTGCCACTTGACCCGAGCGGCCAGGCGACGGGGCGAAATATCTATCGCCAGCTTCAGGGGTTCAATGTGCAACTGGTCGGAACGATCAATGACAACACGACCACTGTATTTCAGGACACGGACACGTCGGTACCTCTGAGTCCTCCGACCACGGCCCCGGACCTACCTTCTCAGAGTTGGGCGCAAAACACACCCATTGGTCAGTGGCCGGTGGGTGTTCAGGCCAGCTATGCAGTCAGTTTTTTGAACGGCAGCTATGAAACCGCTCTTGGTCCCTGGGTGCCCTTTAGCGGTGGCGGATACTGGGCTTTGGCTTTACTGACCGACATCCCCACCGATCCCACGGGCCAAGCCAGCGGACGCAATATCTACCGCCAGCTGGAGGGATTCGATCCGCAATTGATCGGCACCATCGGCGACAACACGACCACCGAGTTCCAGGACAACAGCACGACGGTGCCGCAACGCACGCTCAATATCGACAGCCGTCTGATTGAAGACTATCTGCACACCGATGACATCCTGGTGGATCAGAGCCAGCCTCAGCCGGTCGCGGTATTTCTCAACTCTGAACAGGAGACGGAGGCGCTGGTTATCAACAAAGCGGGCGAGCTGTGCCATATTTACCGCGAACCGCTGAGCGACTCGGGGTGGAATATCTATGGCCTCGGGGCTTCGTTGTCTTCGATTGCGGTCGTAAACTCTGGGACGTTCTGGGCGATCGGCGCCTGCGACGGGTCGCTCTGGCAAAACAATATTGGGCGATGGATGCAGGCTCCCGGGCTGCCGGGAGGAGCGATTGCAGCGTCGGTGTCCGCCGGGCCGGACGGCAATGTGTGGGCGATAGGTTTCGGGGGCGCCTTGTATCAGTACTCGCAAAGCGGTGGAGAATGGCAGGTGGTGGACGGAGTGCCCAGTCTTTCGTCGTGCCCGGTGGGAGTCGCTTCCAGTCTGTGGGCGGTTGACAGCTCGGACCTGAACATCGTCAGCAACGCGAGCGGAAGTTGGCAGACCATCGGAATGCTGCCCAACGGCGATATGCCATCCCAGCTCGCGGCTGGATCCGACGGCAGCGTCTGGGCGTGCGGAAATTCAGGCAATCTCTACCAGTATGTGAACTCGCAGTGGCAACAGATGCAGGGTGTGTCCAAGCTGGGGGGAATTGCCGCGGTCAATGCCAACAACCTTTGGGGCATAGTCGTATCCGGCGTGACGGCAAGTCTCATGCAATACGCCAATGGCACATGGCAGCAGGTGCAGGAAGCGCCCACGCTGCAGTTGAGTAGTGTGCCTGCGCTTGCGGCTGGCGCGGACGGGACGGTCTGGTGCCTGAATGCGGGGCAAGCATGGAAGTACATGGGAGCCGGGCTGGCCTGGCAGTACGCCATGATGCCAACCGGGATGCACGGGTTCACCGCCAATCGAGGTATCACGGAAGTTGCGGCTGGACAAGATCCGCAAAAAACGCAGCACGCGTTTCTTGTGCAGAATGGCGAGCTCTTCCATTCGGCCTACAGTTCGCTGACGGGATGGGGGAAGCCGGAAGACATAGGGGTGGCGGGAAGCTGGGTCGGAGTTACGAACCAGCAGGACACCGGAGATCTCATCATGTATGCCGCGGCGTCGGATGGGAGCCTGATCGTCAGCACGCTCGCGGACGGCCAGCTCTCAACCCAGTCGGTGTACGTCAACGGTTCGCTGAAGGGAGTCAAGCTGCAGCTCTCCGCCACCAGTGCCGAAGCGTGGTTTATCGCCGGAGTGGTTGGCCCTTACCTCTCGGTGAACTGGGGCACCGCGGCCAACCCGATGGGGACTGGTATCTATGCCGGAATCATGTGGCCGGTGACGCCGTGGGTCGACAATCAACCAGTTGGCGACCCACCGACCCCGCCCACGATGCAAGGGATTATTCGGCTGCCCTGGGTCCAGTCGGAGAACACCTTCTACACCGCCACGGTGGATGGCAGCGGGAATATCTATGTCGTGTTCAATATTGTCTGGACCGGCGTCAACGAATTTGGACTATCCGGGGCTTACGGATCTTACAACCAGCTTTCCGGGACCAGCGGCAGCGCGTTGTCCTCGGCTTACGCGACGGCGGCGGTAATCGACTCGACCGGAATGGCGCGGCTGTATGCGAGCGATGCGAACAATGTGTTGTGGGTCATTCGACAGACTGGCGGAACCGAGCAAGACGACGACAATCCCTGGACGTGGACGTCCTGGCACCCGCTGGGCGACAACTGCACCTATCTGGTTACAGGACCCGGAGGTCTGGGGACCAGCGAGTTCTATACGCTCGATGACAATTATTTTCTGAACGTCCTGCAGCAAAACTCAATCAGCCTGGACTGGGTAGCCACCCAGGTCCTGATGCCGACCGATGTGACCGTGGCCCCAGACTATGTCGCCCAATACGTGACCCATCTCACCGTGCTCGACTCCAACGGGAATCCCGCATCAGGCGTGACGATCAACGTTAGCGTCGTAGAACCCGTATCCATCTGGGTCGCAGGCACGCAATACAATCTCGACTCCAGCACTGGGCTGTCGCTGACCTCCAGCTTCATGGGACAGATCGCGGTCAGCAGCCTCGCGCTCGGACTACATACCGCCCAGTTAACGTTCAGCGGAACTTCACTTGATCAATCGTATCCCGTATATCCGCCTCAGTTGGCACAGAACACGCTGTCAAGTTTGACGCTCACCGATCTGCAATCGGCGCAAGCCCAGACCCAAGGCGGCTTTCCGGTTCCTCCGTCACAGCCGTTACTGTCCGATCCCAACTCTCCCAATGTTCCCACCGCGCTCACGGTGATTCAGGACACCTTCACACTCAAAGCGAACGCGAACATCACTCCAACGACGGTGGGCACAACCCTGACGCGAAGTTCCAGGCGAGCATTGCGCCAGCGGCCGACAGGCGATTTAGGTTCTGGATTGGGTAGCTGGTGGAGCGATCTCGAGGACTTTCCCGAGGATGTTTACCACGGCATTCAAACTGGCATCCTTAAGGTCCAGGGGGTCGTAGTTGATGAGACCATCCAGATTACCCTTGCGTTGGAAGGCCTCGGACAGCAGGTCCTCAGCTTCACCATCGAGACCATTCACGACGTGGTGAATGCGCTGCATACCGCCTTCGCCTGGGTCGGCGCAGAAGTCGACAAGGTCGTGGATTGGTTGAAGGAACTCTTCGACTGGCCGGACATCGTCAACACCCACACGGTGGTGGAGTATTACGTCAACCAGTTGCTGGCGAACCTGCAAAACAATCTCGACCCCAACTCATCGCAATACGTGTACTCGCTGATCCAGACACAATTCCAGAACCTGATCGGGCAGGTGAATACTGCTTTCGCTAACGCCGAAGCGACGTTCGGACAGAACGCTTCATTCAACGACAACGTGCAAAGCGTGCAGGTCAATCCCGCCGTTGGCAATAGTGCGCTAGACGGCAGTGGCCTGAAGAGTTCCTACGGCTCCAATCAGTCCAAATGCAACTACGTTCATGCCAAGACCAACACTTACATCGCCCAGGGAGGAACTTTTGGTTCGTCCGGCGGCGGCGGCGTGACGCGCATGCTGGGCGATCCGCTAGGCGATTTCATGGTCGTGGTGGAACAGGTTTTGAATCCCAGCAACCCTGCCAATCCGTTCGCCCAGACGCTGAGCCAAATGCAATGCCAGCTCCAAGCCAATCTCAAGAATCCCAACGGTCTGTTCGACATGGCAGTCTGCGGTTTTCTGGACATCGTGCAAGACTTTGTGCAGCTGGCCCTCGAACTGGTGGAAGATCTCATATTGGCGCTGCTGCCGTTCGCCGGTCAGGCGTTTGACGATTTGAATACGTTGCTGAACTATCCCATCAACATTCCAGTGATGTCGTGGCTGTATCGGCAAATCGCGCAGCATCCGCTGACCATCCTCGATCTGGCCTGCATGGTCTTGGCAGTACCCACGACTATCCTCTACAAGCTGATGTTCAGCGCGGGCGCCGCGCCGTTCACGTCGGCCCAGGTTGGCTCGATTACCAGCCAGTCTATTCCGTGGCCGCAAATCGATGGCAGCAGTGTTGGCCAAGCTCTGGGTTCGTCGCGGCATAGGCAACTCGGGACTAGCCCGGTGATGGGCGAGTTGTACCTGTTTAGTTATTTCAGCTATGGCTTCATCGATTTTTTTAGCGATCTCGACGCCGCCGCCAAACAGAATTTGGTTGCTGTTCCGCCTCCGCCGGGGACGTCGCCACCGGAGCCGGCCCCGGATCCTGGCGCCACGTTCCTCAGCATTGCGGGAATCGTCCTGAGTGCGTTCACGCAGATATGGAGCACTCCTACCACGGTGCTCAGCACGTCGCCGGACGACTGGACAGAGGCTGACTGGCTCTACCTGTCCACCTGGGGAATGGGTTTCGCAGCCTGGGCCTGGACCGTCGGGTTCACGATGCTGTCGTCGGTCAAGCAAAGTCCTATCTTCGACGAGGTTGGACCCTTGGTGACCGGAGCACTCGGGGGTTGCGCTTTCGGACTGGGCGTGGCCACAGCGATTGCGGAGGCAGGCGACAGCGCGAATTATCCTGCCATCTATCAGGCACAGGCGATCGTTTCACCTATACCCACGCTGCTGAAATCCTTGATTCTGACCAAGAACGAGGTGGCCCAAGGCCTCTTGTTGGGAACGGACGCAGTATGCGATACCGCGACCGCTGTGCTGGGATTCCTGGAAGACGTCTAATGCAGAGCTAGGCCAGTTTCAGAGTTGGTGNNGCCAGCCTTCAGGCTGGCGTCCAAGATCGTCCCACACTATAAGGCTTGAGCCGCTGCGGTCATTTCATGACCGCAGCGGCTCAAGCCAAGAATTGTGCGGGCGCTCTTAACGCGGTCCTGAAGGCCCGCTCTACCCGAGCTACAGCCACTCTGGAATCGCTCTAGTTCTTACCCTCGGCGATTTGCAGATCTAGCGCGGCGCGCTCGCCATTGATCACGATCGTTCCGGAGTCGAGCAACTGCTGGCCGGTGCAATCGTAGGAGGCGAAACAGCGCATCATGCGGAATGGAAAGAAGAATTCGACCGCCTCTGGACTCGAGCCGTCGGCGACATGGACCATACTGCTAAAAACAACGCCATCGAAATCCGCATCTTGGGGAAAGTAATTCAACACCGGACGTACTAGATGAGAAATATGGTCATCGAACGCCAGGGCTGCCAGTTTGTAACGAGACGTGCTTGCGGCCGCATTGACGTTGGTGGTAATGGAGAGCTGCAGGTAGGCGCCCTGACGAAACCCAATGAAGGTTGGGGCCGCGTACGGCAGGAAATGCGCTTCCTTGTTGAGGTCCTTGGTCATGCGCGTGATCGCATCATCATTTTGGCGTTGCAATTTCGCCAAAGACTCCGGGGTGAAGATCCGCATCGGTGTCGGCGATGCCTTCATCAGGTTGGCGGAGACGGATGGACTGGTCGACGCGGCCGGACTCGGCGCGGCGCTGGCCGTCTCCACGGGCTTCTTTGTCACGGGTAGGGGCGTGAACCTTTCTTTCCATTCCTCCGAGGGAGCGCCCTCCTGCAACCACAGTGAATAAGGTTCTCCGTTCAGGAACACCTTGGCTTCCAGGATCGCCGACTGCTTCTGGTCGTCCGTCTTGGCGTCCACAAGTTTCTGGGCAACTGGAACCGGAATGATGATAGTGACGTTCTCCGGGTGCTCCGAGGTGACACCCATCACCTTCTGCCGGACGTGGTGGGCAACCTCGATAGCAAACGCGGAAAATTCGGAATCATCGGGAAAGTGGGGCACCTCCGCCTGCAGCATGGGCATGACAACCTGCTGAAAAGTTTCCTTCAATCGCGCGTAGGAGTCCATGCGGTCCGCTGAATAGGCGGCGTAGTAGTTGCCCGTGATCTCCAGTACAGTTTGACCCTTGTAAATGTCGAAGCGGATGGAGCGCTGATCGGCGAGCTGCATCTTGGGAAGATCGACATCGAGTACGCGGCTGAAATAGAAGGGATAAGGAAATTTGTGCGCCTCAATCTCGGTCCCGATCGCCATCAGGGCCTTGAGGTGTCGCTGCTGAAGTTGCTGCGTTTTTGGATCGGACAACTCCATCGGCGTGACGACTTGTGCCCGCAGCGGAGCCATCGTTCCCAGCACAACGCTCAGGACCGCGATGCCCTCTACAAACTTCATTACAGCAGTTTCTTCTTTGCCACGGATGTGGTCAACTCCGGCTCACTTCTGCGCGTACACAAGGCCGCCGGCTTCGTAAGGTGGATCGGCCACCGCGCGAATGTACGACACCAGCGCAGCTATATCGCTTTTGGAGAGCGTGTAGCCCCAGGGTGGCATCTCGGGCGACTTGTTCAAGGCAGGACCGCCGTGGCTGATGATGGCGACCAAGTCCGCATCGCTCATTTTGTTAAGAGTGTCGCCTTCGGTGAACGGATGTGGTTTGACCGACAGATTGTCCATGTTCGAGACCCGCTGCGGCGTGGACTCCGGGTCGTGACAGCGGACGCAGTACTGCGCGTTGAGCTGTGCTCCTACCGTCTGCTGGTAGCCCAGTACGATCTCGTCAAGATTCAGTTCGATGGTTTTTCCCGACGCATCTCGCGTGCTGGCCATGATCTTATATCGGCCCGCCTGCTGTCCGAGCGCTACGGCGCTTGTGACCTGTCCACTGGAGTCAGTCAGCCCTGAGGCTGGCGTAAAACTCACGCCGGATGGCCCACTGAAACACACTGCCGCTCCGGCGATACCATTTCCTGAGGCATCGTTGACTTGTACCACGACTGGCTGATCCAGCGGCATTCCGGCATAACCGATCTGCTTCCCGCCGCTGGACTCGACGATCGCCGTTCCGGTAGCGGTGGCTTGCAGGAGCGCAGGCTGCTTGCTCTTGCGGGAACATCCCGCCATCAGCAGCGTGACGGCACAAACAGCGATGAGTACCTGCTTCATTTCTTCATCGCCTCCTGTGCGCCGCCAGACTTGAGCGACATCAGGAACGCAGTCAACGAGCGCGCTTCGTCGTCGGTCATGTGCTGGTTGGGCTCGATGGTTCCAGGGCGCAGCGCCTGGGGATCTTTCAGCCAGCGATAAACCCAGGCTGCGTTGAATCGCTTCCCGGTCCCAGCCAGCGCCGGGCCAATGTAGCCTTTGTCGGTCTTGTAATCGGCGATGTGGCAGGACTGGCAGGCAAACTTGGAATAAAAGAGCTGCCGGCCTTGTTCCACCTGCGCGGTACCGAACTGTGACACCGGCAGCGAATCGCGATCGAACTCCGGCGTCTGATACACGGTCATCATGTAGTCGGCCAGAGTGTTGATCTCCGCATCCGTGAGGTTGAACTTCGGCATGCGCCGGATCAGCGCGGGCCGCAGAGTTTCCGGGTTCTTCAGAAACTGCGTCAGCCACTCATGCTGTACCGCGGTTCCCTCCCATGTGAGATCGGGAGCCATGTCCCCACCGTGTCCGTCGATCATGTGACAGGTTAAGCAACGCAGGTCGCGCATGAGCTGTCCGGCGTTTCCCGCGGGCTGATACTTCGTCTGCTGGACGGACGCAATCCGCATCGTGGGCGGCTGGCTTTGCGCTCGGTCGGTCAGCGCCAGCAACGCGGTGGTGACCGCATCAATCTGCTGCGGTGTGAACTTGAACTGCGGCATCTTCAGCGACGGCCCGAATGCTCTCGGATTGCGCACTTTCCCAGCCACATAGCCGGGTAGCGTGTGCTCAACACCTTCGACGAAGATTAGTTGGTTGAGTGGTTTGCTGCCGATGCGGCTCAACTCGGGTGCAAAGTTCTCGGGCTTCTTAATGCCGTTGATCTCGTGGCAACTGGCGCAGCCATTTTCCACTACCAACCGCTTGCCGTGCTCAATCTGCTGTGGAGTGGCGCCGTCGAGATGCACGTTGGCGACGAAGTCCGGCTCCGTCTTCGACTCCAGGAAACCGGTCAGGGTGGCCACTTGCTGGGCGTCGAAGCGGTAGTGCGGCATCATCGTGGCTGGATCGTAGTGGTTGGGGTTGGCCACCCAATCCTGCAGCCACTCCGGTTTCGCCTTCGTACCGATGCCCGTTAGTTCGGGCCCGACATTGCCTCCGACCATCATGCCAGCGGCGTTCTGCATGGCGTGGCACGATGCGCAGAAGGATTGCCCGTACAGCGTGGTGCCTGCGGCCGGATCTGCGGCCGCCTTCGCGTCAGCCTTTAACGGCTGGAGCGGCGGCTGGAGCGGCGGCTGGAGCGGCGTGCTCTGCGCGAGGATGAACGCCGAGACGTCGCGGGCATCGTCGTCGCTGAAGTGATAGTTCGGCATGGTGGCCGTGCTGGCATAGGCCTGGGGATCTTTGATCCATGCATAGACCCAATCGCGGGTCGTCTTGTCGGCGATGTGCTTCAGCGAGGGCGGATCATCGTCCGGCATAATGTAAGTTCCGTCAGCCTGCTTGATGGTGTGGCAGTGCGTGCAGCCGGAGTTGGAGATGAGTTGCCGCCCCTGGTTGAGGAACGGGGTTCCAGTTTGGTTTTCCAAATGGCACTGGCCGCAGCCGGCTTCGATGTACTTGGCCGGCAGCAGCGGCTGCTCCCATTGTTCAGTGGCGCTATGCGCCTCCTCTACGGTGGTCGCAGCACCCTGTCCGCGATGGCAGGTCGTGCAGCCGAACTCCGTCAATTTGTGCGGAATTACCGGGTGCTCGCGAAATGCCACTGAGCTGACGTCTGCAAGGCTGGCTTCTTTCAGGCCGAGGTGGCAAGTGGTGCAACGGTCTGTCACTTGCTGCTCGGGCATCCATATCTGCTGGATCCCTCCCTGGAAGTGCCGTTCGAGGGTGACCGCATCGGCGCGTCCGCGGATGAGATGCAGGTATTGCTTCTGATAATGACGCCACTGGCTGAAGTGGTTCTTGGCCGGTGCGATGGCCAGCAGCAAAAGTAAGATGACACTTGCCGAGCCAAAGGCGCGAGCGCTGTCGCCGAAGAAGGTCCGCCACAGGGCGTGAAGTTTATTCCTCATGACAGCCTATGCCCTCCACGGCCAAACCCACGACCATCCCGGGCCGCGGAAGAATGTGCCGATGGCGGTCAGCACGATTAATTCGAACAAGAACCATGTCATGATCCAGAACGAGAGCGGTTTACTGGCCAACCAGCCGCGGAATCCTCGTGTTGTTTGTGGGTCGGTTTGCGCAGCCAGAAACATGAATGCCGCGACGATGACGGTCGGGACCAGTGCGACCCAGACTTTATAGACCGCCAGGAAAATACAGAAGACCACAACCACAATGCCGAAGATCCGCAAGCGCTTGGCCCTGTTGCGCAACCACAATCCTTCGGCTTCGACGTTGATGTTGAAGTAGGGGATGACGATCAGTGCCATCACCACCAGACCAGGTATGAGAACGCCTGCTACGACCGGGGGGAAGTAGTGCAGCAATTCCTGCAAACCGAGGAAGTACCACGGGGCCTTCGCCGGATTCGGCGTGTGCATGGGATCGGCCAGCCCTTCGAGGGGCGCGTCCCACCGCAGCGAAGTAATGACCAACGCAATCGCGAGCACCTCGATAGCGACTGCGGTGCGGAAGAAGACTTCGGGGTAGGTCATCACCCGCTCTTCATCTTTCACGCGCACCTGCGGCGACGTCCGCTTGGTGATGAAGGCTATCCGGCGGGGTGTCTTACGCACATCGGAGTCGACGACAGCAACGAAATCTTTCGGATCGCTCATTTCGCGTCCCCTTCCGCCGCAGATTCACCGGGATAGATTCCGCCATCTTTGCGGATTCGCCAGAAATGGATAGCGATGAACAGAATCGCGGCAAAGGGCAGAATTACGCAGTGCAGGACGTAGAAACGGAGCAGAGCGTTGGCATTCACTGCCGTTCCACCCAGCATCAGGAACCGCATCTTGCCCCCCATGACGGGCACCGCCGATGCAATGTTGCTCCCGACAGTCACCGCCCAGAAAGCGAGTTGGTCCCACGGCAGCAGGTAACCGGTATAGCTCAGAAGCAGCGTCATCAGAAGCAGCACTACGCCAATGACCCAGTTGAACTCGCGCGGCGGCCGATAGGCCCCGCGATAGAACACCTTGAACATGTGGGCGAACACCAGGAAAACCATGGCATGCGCCGACCAGCGATGCAGGTTGCGCAGAAACACGCCAGACGAGACCACGAACTGCAAGTCTTTCATGTCCACGTAAGCCTGCGGGACCGAGGGATGGTAGTACAGCATCAGGAGGACGCCGGTGATCACGAGAATGAGGAACGTCCCGAAGGTGAGCGCACCCAGGTACCATGTCGCACTGAACTCCAGCGTGCGCTTTCGCGCCTTGACCGAGAACAGGTGCAGGAAGACGTTCTGCTGCACAAACAACGAGCGGTGCAGGTTGCTCTCACCGGTTCCGCTGCGGAAGATGGAGCGCCATATGCGGTTCTCGCGGACCTGGTCGATGAGGCGATCGAGGGTGCTCGCCATGGCTAGACCCTCACCATTTGCTTGACGGAAACGGCGTTGGAGCGATCAACCATCAAGTTGCCGTCGTCATTCACCCACATGCGCAGCCACGGAAGCGGCCGCGGAGCCGGTCCCGCGATCTTCACGCCATACTTGGTGAACTTGCTGCCGTGGCACGGGCAAGCGATGATGCCAAGGTCCGGCTTATAGGCGGTCATGCAGCCCAGGTGAGTGCAGATTGCCGAGAGCGCGAAGAACCCCTCCGGCGTGCGCACTACATAGATCGCTGTCTCCGGATCGAGCGTAACCGAGTCAGGAGGGTAGCGGTCGGGTTTCCCCGCATCGACAATCGGTGACGGTTCGTAGAGCACGTTCGGCGACAAGTACTGATAAGAGAAGGCAGCCGTGCCCAAGGCCGCTACCGCAACCGACCCAACGCCGATCTTGACAAAAAACTGCCGGCGGTTCATCTCCTCCGGAGTGTCGGATAAAGCCGTTGGTTTTGGTTCGTCAGGCATAAATCCTCAGTGTCGTCATTTCGAAGCTGCCGGCGCCGGAGCCGGCCTGGGTCCATCGAAGCTTTGAATTGTGATTAGCCCCGTCGGCTCGGACGCCACGAAGTGATAGGCCTCCATGGTGATGGTGTTTACGGGACAGCGCAGCGCGCACAAACCGCAGCGGATGCAGCGGGTCTCGTCCTTCAACATCGCAGTTCCGGTAATGCTGCCTAATTCCGCCGGCTGTATGTTTTCCAACTCGAAGCTGAACAACTCGGGGTTGTTCGCGATGGCATCGATGGTGTTCGGCTCGAAGTCGATCCGGTCCAGCGGGACCAATTCCAGGCAGTTCTCGGGACAGACATCCACGCAGCCGCCGCAGAGCACGCAGTCGGTGCCGTCCTGCTCGCTGCCTTCGAGAATAGTGTTGATGTAGCACTTCAGGCAGCGCTGCGCCTCCGCCATCGCTTCCTGCTCGGTATAGCAGAGCTCGACCTCAGTCATGCCGGTCCGGCGATCGAGCGGCAGCATCGGAATCGCCTGGCGGTGAATGTTCATGTAGTCCACCGCCATTTGCCAGCGGTTGAGCACCTGCACTTCAATCTGCGGCTCCGGATGCTTGGTCCCGCGAAGGTACTCGTCAATGCCAACCGCCGCGCGCTTTCCGTCGCCAACGCTGTCAATGATGAGGCGCGGGCCGAAGGCGCAATCGCCGCCGGCGAATACGCCGGGAGCCGACGTCATCAAACTGTCGCGATTTACGTTGACCAGGCCGCGAGGCGAGACCAGCACGCCATCCTCAGGCCGCAAGAACTCGAGGTTGGGAGACTGTCCGATCGAAAGAATGATGGTGTCGCACTCGAACTGGGTTTCGCTGTTCTCGTAGAATGCGGGACTGAATCGGTGGTTCTCATCGAACACATGCTTTGTCTTCAGGCATTCCAGGCCGACGACTTTGCCGTCGCGTCCGAGAACTCGGTTCGGTCCGAAACCCGGATGCATGATGATGCCTTCGGTCTCCGCCTCCTCGATTTCCTCCAACGCGGCAGGCATTTCATGGCGCTGCTCGAGGCAGACGAGGCCGACCTCGCGAGCGCCCATGCGCAGTGCCGACAGCGAGATGTCCATCATCTCGTGAGCGGCAACAGCCTGCAGGTTCTCTTCCGAGGGAGTTATCTCGGCCGGGGAATCATGCTGGCGCAGCACCTCGCGGGCGGCCGAGCGCGCGACGTCCATGGCGACATTGCCGCCGCCGATAACGATGACTTTCTTCCCGATGGTGAACTTGTAGCCGAGATTGACGTTGAGCAAGAACTCGATGCCGCGATGCACGCCATCGAGATCGACGCCCGGGATCGAGAGGTCGCGGCTGCGATGTGCGCCAACTGCGATCAAGACCGCGTCGAAGCCTTGACGCCTTAGCTCGCCTACCGTGAAGTCGCGTCCGGCGGCGGAGTTCAAGCGAAGCGTTATGTCGCCCGTCTCCAGGATCTCGCGAACCTGCGCCTCTACCACGCTGCGTGGCAGGCGATACTCCGGGATTCCGAGGTACAGCATTCCGCCGGCCACCGGCGACGCTTCGAAGATTGTTACCGAGTAGCCCATTACCGCCAGGTCGTGCGCGGCCGAGAGACCAACCGGACCTCCGCCGATCACGGCAATCTTATAAGGGAGTTTTCCGGCCGGATGCGTACTAGGCGCCACCGGATGACGCGACTCGGGGCCGTGCCGCTCGGTCAGGAACCGCTTCAGTGCGCGAATGGAGATCGGACGATCGATTTCGCCGCGCCGGCACGCCGTCTCGCAGGGGTGGGCACAGACGCGTCCGCAGATGCTCGCCATGGGATTCGGATCGCGCGCAAAACGGTACGCCTCTTCGAAGCGTCCTTCGGCGATCAGTGTCACATAACGGCCGGCATTGGTGTGCGCGGGACACGCCATCATGCAGGGAAAATTGGTATTCAACCATTCCCGATCGACCTTCTTGTTGGTGAAGCGACTTAACATCGACCCTCTCTAGAGACGAGGTGCACGCTGCTGCAAGTGGAAGAAGGGCGGGCCCTGCCCGCCCTTGGTACCGTTTATTTCGAGAGGGTGAAATCGGCCTTGCCTGTGCCGGCCACGTCAACAGACTTGCTCTGCTGTTTCATGCCTTCATGCCATGCGACCACGTTGTATTTGCCATCGGGGACGTTCTCGATTTTGTAGTTCCCGCTGGCGTCAGTCTCGGCGAAGTAGGGCGTCGGGCTGACAATGATGTAGCCCGCCATCTCCGGGTGTACGTTGCACAGCAACGACACCACACCGGGGTTGTCGAACTTGAATGCCTTCTTCTCGCCCTTGGGCCAGGTGCCGAGGTTGTGGGTAAGCTTCTTATTGCCGCTGATGGAGGGCCAGAAAACATTGTGTTGCACACTGTCGCTATTCAAAAACTCGACGGTGGTCCCCACCTGTACGACCATGATATGCGGATTAAACATCAGACCCTTCTGGTCCATAACAGGCTGCTGCGATGGGGCGGGAAACGTTTTGCCCTGGATGGTATCCACGTAGACGACGGACTTCCCGGACGACACTTTCCCGTCGATTGTGCCAGCGGTAACGGTGGCTGCCACGGCGGCGATCAGCAAAAGCGTAAATAGAAAACTGCGCGTCATGTATATTTCCTTTCGTTGGTTGCGCTTGCTCAGTTCAAGCTGTTAATACACGAATTCTAAACCAGCGACTGCCGTGTTGGTGTGGAACGGGTTCATAGCCACCGGGAAACCGGTGATGGGATTAGTCCCGATTACGACCGACTGCGAGGGACGGAACTGATACTCGAACGACGCTTTGATGTTGGCGTGGATCAGGAACTGCACCCCCGGGGTAATGCGGTTCCGCGTCGCGCTGGCCGCCCCGTTGAAGGGGGACCCAGTGAAGCCCCCAGGCACCAGGCCATTCACATAGTCAGAGGTGGAGTTCACGCCGTCGTAGCGTAACAGTACCATCATCCAGGGGTAAGCGAGCCATTCGACGTCGGCGAAGCCTCCACTGAACGTGGCCGGCCGGCTGTGAATGAACCCGACTGGCGGCGGCGTGCCGCTTACGGGCAAAGAAACCAGGAAGCCATTGGCGTCAATCGGCAGCAAGTTGTAATCGTGCCCGTACATGTACAGGGCATTGAACTGCAGGCAGCAGCGGTAGTTGAAGGTCATGTTGCCCCCGACACGGTAGAACGGCTCGCGCGCGGTGATGACCGTCGGCAAGCCGTCGGGGGTCGCGCCCGATAGCCGCTGTACCGAGCGTCCATACAGCCAGTAGCTTCCCACATTCAAATAGGTATGGTCGCGTGGACCCGTGGGGCCGGCCGCTTGAATGGCGTTGCGGCTCTCCTTGTCGCGCTCCAAATTGAAGCGGTATTGAAAATTGGTGTAGATGTCTTTGAAGTTCGAATCCGAGGCGACCCCAACCCCTCCGAAGTTGCTTCCGGTCGCGGTGGGCACGTAGTTGTTATTGCTGCCCTGGGATGCGCCGCTGGTGTTCTGGTCGATAAACGCAATGGAATAGTGATATCCGCCGGTCGAGTGCCCGCCACTTAACTCGATGCCTTTGCCCGATCCGGCAAAGGTGAATGAATTGTTGACGAACTGCTGCAGCGGAAATGCCGCATTCACCGCTCCCACATTGGCCTGGGTGTAGATGTCGTAGGGGCTGATCCAGATGGACTTGGACTGCGTGAATGGTATGTCGAGCTCAACTTGGCCGACGCGTAGGCTTAACGCGTAGGAGGGCAACTTCATCAGCCGGCCAATATCGACGAACTTCAGATAGGCCTCGCCCAACCCACCATTGGCATTGGCTCCGCTGACGCTGATGTCGTCGTCAACCCAGAAGGCGATATCGCTGCCGAAGTTTCCAGCCGTGAAGATACTGAAGAAGCCCGTCTGGAAGTCAGTGGTAGGAATAAACGGCGGTGCCGTTCCGGGCGGCAGCAACTGATTGAACTTTGAGCTGCTGGTTCCCGTGTATTGAAAGTAGTTGTTGTAACGCAGGCCGATGGGGGGAATGCCCGGGATGACGCCCGGCCAGATGGCCTTCGGCCACAGCTCGGAATTGGCCGGTGCTCCCAGCATCACCGGAGGGATCTTGATCATCGACTCGTCGTCTTTGGGAAACTTGAAGCCTGCATCCTTGAAGGCTTTTCCGAAGTCATTCAGCTTGGGAAAGTCAATATGGCAGGTGCTGCAACTGGTGCCATACATCCGTGAAAATGCGGGAATTGCAAAGCTCTTGCTCGCTGACAGAACCGTCGCTGCAAGGGCCAGCAATAACAGGGACTCACGAACCGTACGGACCGTATGCCGTTGCATGTCTGTCCTCCTCGATCAGTTGCAAGCCACGATGAGAATCGATCTCTTCGTTGCGCCACATCGGAGCCGCTGACAGGAAAAGAGAGTATTCATTTCGGTGCAACCTCTTAGCAGTGACGCACGTCACATGACGCTGTGATTCGTGCGGCATTCGTGGTTGCCATCTTGCGCCCGCGACAGTTTTGTTGCGACTATGTACGCCAGAATTTGGGAAGTAAGTCAAATCGTCAGTGACTCGGAACCTATCCTGAATTCCGGTTCTGCGCTTTCGCTTCGACCCTCCTTGTCCGAGGGTTTCCGTAGAGGCTTTGACAGCTACACGAAGGGGTGAATTCGTGTCCGATGCAATTTCTGCGCAGGACAGCGGGCGTGCACGCCATTCTCGGTGCACTCCTTGGCGGCGGAAAGGGATTCGCTATCGGAGCTGTGGTTGGCGCAGGAGTGGTAGCCGGCGTACAGGCTACGACCAAAGGAACCCAGGTTCGGCTTCCTGCCGAGTCCTTGCCTAAGGCCCTGATTCGATGGCCGCAAAAAGCCTCGACGAAGAGCAGAGTGAATCCCACTGCAAGAATGACGTGCTTCGCAGCTTTTTCGCAAAATCGTCGGCTTCTAAGGGCTTGCTAAAGTAGTATCCCTGAATTTCGTCGCAGTGGTGTGCTCGCAGGAAGGACATTTGTTCCTCGTTCTCGACGCCTTCAGCGATCACCTTCAGGTTGAGGCTGTTTGCCATGCTGATCACCGCGGCGGTAATCGCGGCGTCGCGTGGGTTGACCGTCATTGCTCGTATAAACGAACGATCGATTTTCAACTTGCAGACGGGAAGGTCTTTTAAATAACTAAGGCTGGAGTACCCTGTACCGAAGTCGTCGATTGACAACGGCAACCCCATGTTGGCCAATTGCTGTAGCATCGCAAGCGTTTTCCCGGCATTCGAGAGCAGCACACCTTCTGTGATTTCCAGTTCGAGGTATTGCGGCGCGAGACCAGTTTCGTCCAGCACCCGTCGGATAACCGGGAGGAAGCGTTCCTGGCGAAGCTGGACCGCTGATACGTTGACTGCTATAGGCAGAGCGGGAAGGCCCAGCTCTTGCCAGTGGCGAGCCTGAGCGCAGGCGGTTTTGAGCACCCATTCCCCAATGGGAACGATCAGGCCGCTATCTTCCGCAACTGGTATGAACTTGCCGGGGGCGACGAGACCCAACTTCGGATGGCGCCAACGGAGAAGCGCTTCCCCTCCTGTTATTCTTCCGGTGGCGATCTCCACTTGCGGCTGGTACACCAGAAATAGTTCTCGCTTCTCCAGGGCCACTCGCAAGCTGTTTTCCAAAGCCAGGCGTTCCACAGCCCTGGCGTTCAGTTTCCGGGTGAAAAATCGAAAATTGTTCCGCCCGTTTTCCTTGGCGCAGTGCATGGCCGCAGCTGCATTCTTGATCAGCGTTTCGCCGTCCTCGCCATGGTAAGGGAACAGGCTGATACCGATGCTGCAGGTAACGTTGAGCACATGGCCCTGGACCTCGAACTCACCGGCCACCGCGCGCCTGATCCGCTCCGCGGCGGCCGCCGCGCGGGAGATATGACCGGGGTTAATCAACGCGAATACAAACTCGTCTCCTCCCACCTTCGCCACGGTGTCCTGTGCGCGGACATACTTCTGCAAACGTTCTCCGACTTGCTTCAGAAGAAGGTCGCCAACCGAGTGTCCGAGCGAGTCGTTGATGGTTTTGAAGTTATCGAGATCGAGCCATAGCACGGCGATCCGTTCTCTCCGCCGGCGAGCATTGGCTAGCGCCTTGGCCAGCCGGTCTTCGAAAAGGGTACGATTCGGCAGGCCGGTTAGGGCATCGTAGTATGCCAGGAACTGGACTCGCGCCTCCGCCGCCTTGCGTTCCGTTATGTCCTGCACTGTGCCTTCGAGATAGAAATTCGCCCCTTCGCGATCCGCCATTGCGCGCACATTCAACGAAATGGTCCGCTCTCTTCCGTCCTTGCCCCTGACCTCAATCTCGAAATCGCGTACTATCCTTTGCGCCATGATCAGCTTGTGCAGTTCTTCACGGCGTTTTAAATCGACATATAGCTCGGTTGCGCAATGGACGCTGTTATGGAAGTCCTGGGGGGAGTCATAACCAGCCATTTTGGCGAGGGCCGGATTCACGCTGAGAAACTTTCCATCCGGCGTGGATTGAAAGATGCCCAGAATCGCGTTCTCGAAAATGCCGCGGTACTTCTGCTCTGCGTTCTGCAGTGCCTGCTCTGCCTGCTTGCGCTCGTCGATGTCCATGGCGATTCCCGAGATCTTAACCAGCCGCTCGTCCTGGTCAAAGAAGCCCCGTCCCTTTATCCAGATCCAGTGCACCGTGCCATCGCGCCAGCACGCGCGATGCTCATGAATAAATTCCGGTTTCTCGGGTGTCACATTCGCTATGGCCTCTCTCAAGGGCTCTCGATCCTTGAAATGCACAGCATTCATCAGGACCGTAAAGTCCGCCGGCGACTCGGGACTTAGCCCCAATAACTGCTTCACCGTGTTGGACCACACCTGCTCGTTATAGGTGAGGTCCCAGTCAAAAAACCCAATCCTTGCAGCCTCGATCGCCATCCGCATGCGGTCTTCGCTTTGGCGAAGCTCGGCCTCAATCTGTCCACGCGCAAGAGCCTCGGAGCGCGATTTCTCCTCGGCTCGCTGGCGTTCTTTGGACTCGGCACTCAACTCTCGACGCCAGCGTTCTTCTCGTTGCTGGATAGCGAAACTGAGCGCCACGGCAACCAACGTCGTGAACGCGATTGTGACGAAGTGGGAGGCCCAGATTCCTAGGGCTGGCTGGACCGTCTGCTTCGCCGCTTCAAAGACGAGCATCACGCAGGTAGTGCCCACCCCAGTTACTAATAGCCTCGCCTTTAGACTATTTAGCATTTGCGACTTTCGACCGGCGGACTTGCGCTGGCGCGATCGGTATCCGGCGCCGATTGCCGCTACCGCGAATGGGCCGCGACCGCCGGCAATGCTATCTGGATGCCGTCGTTCCGGACGGCGGCGTGAGCTTCAGCCGATCCTCAGTCAGCCATACATTCCTGCCGATGCCAGAAATCCCGTAACGCTACCTGCAACCATGTCGTTCGGTTCCATTCTTCGCGTCGATGCCAACCAAGCGGCGCTTCTCTCACGCATCTCCTGGCTGCGCCGAAAGCGAGCAGCGACATGGCTGATGCTCCGCTTGCCTGAAATAGACTGCCCGCTGCGGATCCTGACGGTACTTGTCCTCGGGCCGGCGCCAGACCGGAGTTGGTGCCGGCTGTTATTCTCAAGACATCGATACTGCTTCCCTATACGTCAGCGCCTTCCGTAATGCAGTCATCAATTCCGCGGTTTTCACCGGTTTTTGCAAAAACGCGACAACGCCTTGCTCAAGTGCCAAGGCCCGGTTTGTCTGGGCCGGGCGCGCGGTCACCACAACCACGGGCAGGGCCACCGTGCTGGCCAAAGACCTGAGCCGTTGCAGGACGACAAATCCGTCGCCCCCAGGCAAACCCAGATCGAGAATTACAGCGTCAGGTTTTTCCCGATTGACCACGGTCATCGCCGTCGCCCCGTCGCCAGCCGAGACAACATCAAAGCCGTGCGCTCGCAGCCTTATCGCCAGCGCCATCAGGTGTTCCTTGTTGTCCTCGATTACTATGATTTTGTCCCGCTCCTCGCTCATAACGCCCTCCAGTTTTGGGAGTAAGTCCAATCAAACGGTCCAGTTCAACGGCTAGCCGTGCGTCGGTCTCTTTTGTGTCTTCAAGGTTCCACGATGAGAAGTCCACCAGGTCGCTGGAAACCTCAAACTGTCCTTCCAGTGGCAGCAGCTCAGTGGAGCAGCCCAGATGCTCTTGAAACCGGATCACCATCGCGCGCGCGCCTTCCGGTTCCGCAAAAGCAACCACATGAAGTTTTTCTTCCAGCCCGGGAATATTCATGTGAGGCAGTATTACGTCTTCACTGGCGTGGATGCAGCCTTGCAAAACCTCCCGGACCGATCTCAAGTAACGTCCCATGTCCACGGCGGAGCAATTGGGCATGGCCGGTATGGCGATGGTGATCAAGGTAAGGTTGCCTGACGCCAGGTTCTTCCGGGAGATTACGGGCTTGATAATGCGGCGCAGGCTGAAGATGGGCAGGGTGAACTGGAATGTGGCCCCATTTCCAACCGTGCTGCTCACTCCCAGTTCGCCGCCATGCGCCCGCACCAGTTCACGGGTGATATGCAATCCCAGGCCAAGTCCCCCCGGGTTTGTATCCGAGCCTTCAGAAACCCGGTAAAAGCGCTCGAAGATGCGCTGGACGTGCCCGGGAGTGATGCCCGGTCCGTTGTCCTGGACGGCAACTCGAACGAAGTCGGGTTCGGCGTCGCTGTAGTGCGCTGTCACGTCCACCGCGCCTCCGGTCCTGCCGTACTTAATCGCGTTATCGATTAGATTTACCAGCACCTCCCTGATGCGAGCGGGATCTGCGAGTACGGGCGGAAATTTGGCGGGTACGTGATACTTCAAGTTGAATTTTTTTGTGCGGGCGGCAGCATCGAAGGAAGTACATGCCTGCCCAATCAGGTCTTTCAGGACCACACATTCCGGGTTCACGGGAAGCCGGCGCCATTCCGACCTGGCCAGGTCCAGCAGGCTGTTCACCATTACGCCGAGATGGTTCGCTGACTCAAGCACAATGCCCAGATAGGTGTGCTGCTCCGGAGAAACCTTTCCCGCCATTCCTTCCACCAGCAACGACGTAAAATCCACGATGGACGTTAGCGGTGTCCGCAGTTCGTGCGAGATGTGGGACAAGAAGCGGTCCTGCATTCTCGCTCGTTCCTGCCGGCTCTCTTCCAGTTCCTGAGCGGCCCGCTTGCGCTCGGTTATGTCCTGGGTAACGACGGCAAAGCCCTGCAGTCCGGGCTGAGCATCGTAAACCGTCGTGAACAGGACGGTGCCGCAAAAAGAAGTGCCATCCTTGCGGATTAGCCCCAATTCTTCCTCGGCGTGGCCGCAACGTCGCGCGGTATCGACCAGCCGCGCAAAGATTTCGTCTCCGCCGCGGTCGTGGGAGAAGACAGGCAGGATCGAGGTCCCCAGCATTTCCTCTTCGGAATAACCAAAAATCCGTTTTGCCCCTAAGTTCCAGCTGATGACGGTGCCGCAGTTATCCACCATGTAAATGGCATATTCCCTGATGCTCTCTATCAACAGGCGAAAGCGTTGTTCCGTCCTGCTCAGTTTCTCTTGCACCTGCTTAAAGCGACGCTTCGCGTCCGACTCCGTGAGCGCCCGCGTCACAGCCGGGACCAGGCGCTCGATCCTCTGCTTGACCACGTAGTCGGTAGCGCCGCCCTTCAGGGTTTCCACGGCGACTTCCTCGCCCAGTACTCCGGTCACGAATATGAAGGGAATCTGCGGCGCCAGTTTCCGGGCAATATCCAGCGCCGAATGGCCGTCAAGGGCGGGCAAGGCATAATCGGCCAGGATGATGTCCCAAGTCTTTGCGGAAAGCGCGTCCACAAACTCTGCCCGCGCCTGGGCATAGCCGAACTGGCAAACCAAGCCGGCATTGGCCAGCAAGGTCCGCACCAGTTCGCGATCGCCGGGGTTGTCTTCCAGATGAAGGATTTGGATTTTTCTGGCCATGGCTGCCGGCGACTCCTTCTCCTCGGGTCGTTCTGCTTTCTCGGCTGGAAACGGGGCGGCCGGACAGACCGGTCTCATTACCAGGTACCTTGCCTGACATATCGGCCATAGTGTGACGAGGATTAGCGAAAACCAGTTCCTGGCCTTCCGAGTGTGATCTGGATCACATCTTTTCTCCGGAAATGCTCTCGCAGTCCGATATCTGAGAGAAAATTAATACTAGTTGCGCAAACTTTCCCGTCTCTGTCACCGTTTGATTGTGATGGTCAGCGCATCGGAATCAATCCGGGCTTAACCGAAAGAAATTTACGGCACGATTGACCAATAACACTCTTACTGGTTGAACTGTCGCCAATTAATCTGCCGGGTGAGCGCTTTTGACTAGACTTGTACCTATTGAACACCATATGCTTCTCGACAATGACGTGGGGTCAACTGGGGTTGAGTTCCAAATGGAAAATTCTGCTTCTGTTATGTGCTTGTATTCTTGTTGTGAATCCACCTCCGTGATTTCTCTTTCTGTTCGCGGGACTGGAGGGGAGCAATGAGAAGCGGAAACAGCCACTTTGATAGTGTCCGCATCAAATCCACCGGTTCTTACGTTCCCTCCAAAATTCTGACCAACGAAGAAGTACTGGCGAACTTGCCAACCTCTCCGGAGTGGGTCGTCGAGAAGATGGGAATTCGCGAGCGGCACATCGCTGAACCAGAGGAATACACGTCGGATCTTGCTGCCCGTGCCGGACTGGAGGCAATCGCTGCGGCGGGGCTTGAGCCAAACGAAATTGACTTGATTATCGTTTCCACGGCGACACCCGACCGCAAGATGCCCTCCTCGGCATGCATTGCGCAGACCAAGATGGGTATTCGCAACCGCTGCGCCGCGTTCGATGTGGCGGCGGTGTGTGCCGGGTTTGTTTACGGCATCACGATCGCCGGCCAATTCATCCAGAATGGTATGTATGAGCGTGTGCTGGTGATCGGCGCCGATACCTTCTCCAAGGTCACGGACTGGAACCACCGCGACTGCGTAGTTTTCGGAGACGGTGCCGGTGCCGTGGTACTCGAGAGGAAGGATCGGGAGAATGGGCTCTTTTCAAGCATTCTCCTCGCCCAGGGCGAGGGGATGAATCATTTCACAGTCTACCCTGGGGACGCCTACTTCACAATGAACGGAAAAGAAGTTTACGAGAAGGCTACAACCGCGGTGCCCGAGTGTATTCAGGAGATTCTCCGCATAAACGGGCTGGGGCTAGAAGACGTCTCGATGATCATTCCGCACCAGGCTACAGCTCGCGTCCTCAAGCGCATCGCCGAGGTACTCAACGTCCCTTATTCCCGGATGCAGACGAACCTGGAGTCGTACGCGAACACCGCTGGAGCCACAGTTCCGCTGCTCCTAGACCAAGTAAACCGGCGCGGCCTCCTCCG
Source organism: Acidobacteriaceae bacterium (assembly GCA_003160215.1). Taxonomy (GTDB): domain Bacteria; phylum Acidobacteriota; class Terriglobia; order Terriglobales; family Acidobacteriaceae; genus Bog-257. The sequence goes on along the minus strand of PLQW01000236.1, from coordinate 21,251 downwards.
CGAAGGCGATCTTCTCTTGCTCGTATCCATCGGCGCAGGCTGGACCTGGGGCGCAAGCTTATATCGATGGTAAGTTCCGATCTTGCCAACCTTCCTGGATGTGCTTTGTCAACCGATCGCTTTGGCCGGTATTGGGCTAGTATTATGGGGAAACCTAGTTTCGGCAGGTCTCGTTCACGCACTTCCCGAATCGATCATGGAAACAGAAATGGTCTTCGCACCTAACTTCATGTGAGGCAATCATGGACATCAGAACAGTGGGAGTAATCGGCGCAGGCACGATGGGCAATGGCATCGCTCACGTTTTCGCCAAAAATGGATACAACGTCGTGCTGGTTGACGTGGAGCAGCGCTTCATCGATCGCGGCCTGCAAACCATCGGCAAGAACCTGGAACGCGAGGTTGCGAAGAACAAGTTGACGTCAGAGCAGCGCGACCTGGCGCTGGGGCGCATCACAGGCACAGTCGATCGCAAGCGGCTGGCCGACTCCGATTTCGTCGTGGAAGCAGCCAGCGAGCGTTTTGAGATCAAGGCCGAGCTCTTCCGCGATCTCGATACGATCTGCCGCCCCGAGGTTCTCTTCTCGTCAAACACCTCGTCCATTTCGATAACTAAGCTGGCAGCGGTGACCGGACGGCCCGACAAAGTCATCGGGATGCACTTCTTTAACCCCGTGCCGGTGATGAAACTGGTCGAAGTGATACGAGGATTGGCAACCTCGAACGAGACTTTCGCGGCGGTCAAAGCTCTCGCCGAGAAACTGGAGAAAACTCCCGTCGAGGTAAATGACGCGCCGGGCTTTGTGTCGAACCGCGTACTGATGCCGCTGCTGAATGAAGCCATGTACGCCGTGATGGAAGGCGTGGCCACTGCCGAAGCCGTGGATGAAGTCTTCAAGCTGGGTATGGCGCACCCGATGGGTCCTCTGACCCTGGCGGACTTCATCGGACTCGACGTCTGCCTCGACATCATGCGCGTCATGCAGTCCGGCCTCGGCGATCCCAAATACCGGCCCTGCCCGCTGCTGATCAAAATGGTCGATGCCGGGTGGCTCGGCCGCAAGTCCGGGCGCGGCTTTTATCAGTACTAATGAACTTCGCAGGAAATAGTGACATTTGCTTTGTCATTGAGCGCGGCGAGGGATCTGCTTGTGCCTGGGCAGGGAAAAAAGAGATTCCTCGCGCCAAAATCCGGCGCTCGTAATGACAATTCATAATGACGATCGGGCTTGTCGCCCACCGATGGGGTTCCCCTCTGCTTGCTTCTTCGGTTAGTAAGCGGGCGGCAACTGCATACGTCCGCGTAATGGCGGAATTTACCCTCCGTTAAGTCAGTTGGCTGAGTGACGAAGCTCACTGCTCCGGCAATCGATACGGTTTACCCTGTAGACGTGGCCAACCACTGCTTGACTGCTAGGTGAACATGAGATTCGCTGCCGCTATGGATGACATCGAGGACCGGCCGTTCTCTGAACTGAAAATGAGCGACTCCCCCAGTCTCGTAGCCTCACCTCGCAAGACATCGAGCTCTTCAACGCCGCTTGCTGGACCAAGCAAGAACGTTAGGGAAGGAACGCGCACCATGGCACGCACCATTGAAGTGACTGATTTGATTTTGCGAGATGCGCAGCAGAGCCTGCTGGAAACCAGTATGGCTCTCGAGGACCTGATCCCCGTCTGCGAAGACCTGGACAACGCGGGCTACTGGTCTTTGGAGGTTTGGGGCGGCGCATCCTTCGATTCGTGCATTCGCTTGCTGAATGAGGATCCATGGGAGCGATTGCGGACCTACCGCAAACTGCTACCCAAGACCAAGCTACAGATGCTTTTACGCGGGCAGAATCTGCTTGCCTATCGCAACTTTGACGACTCCATTGTCGAGAAGTTCGTTGAGAAAGCCGCCCAGAACGGCATCGATGTATTCCGGGTCTTCGACGCGTTCAATGACGTCCGAAACCTAAAGGCGAGCCTGCAAGCGGTCAGGAGGATCGGGAAGCACGCGCAAGGATCGATCTGCTATCTCCCAAGTCCGGTGCATACGGTCGCAGCGTTTGTGGATATCGCGCAGCAGATAAAGGAAGTGGGCTGCGACTCAATCTGCATTCGGGACGTGGCCGGTCTGCTTAAACCACAAGTCGCGTACGATCTGGTGAAGGGCATCAAGCAGAAATGCGGGAAAGGAACGCTGGTAAACGTTCACACACGTTCCACGACGGGTGTGACGATGGTGTCGCTGATGAAGGCCGTCGAGGCAGGCTGCGACATGGTGGACACAGCGATCAGTTCGTTGGCCTTCGGTCGGGGGCACAATCCAACCGAAAGCTTCGTAGAGATGCTGGAGGGCACGGGTTACGAATGCCGGCTGGACATGGAGAGGGTTCTTCGTGTCAAGCACCATATCGCGACCGTGCGTCCACGTTACCGCGGGTTTTTGGACGGACACATGGGGGTCGAGACCGAGATATTTGAAAGCCAGATTCCAGCGTCGATGATTTCGAGCACGGAAATACAATTGAAGGGGCAAGACACGGGCCATTTGCTGCAGGATGTATTGTCAGAAATCCGGGACGTTCGCAGAGACGCCGGATATCCTGCGCTGGACCCTCCGGCAGACCAGATCATCGGCACCCAGGCAGTGTTCAACCAATTGCAAGGCAAGTACAAGGTGCTCACCAGTGAATTTGCCGACTTGATGCTGGGCTACTACGGCACCCCATTGGGCGAGAAGAATGCCGAAGTGCTGGCGATGGCATCTGCCCGCGCTAACAAGCCGCCCATCAGTTGCCGTGCAGCCGACTTACTTCAGCCGGAGTGGGAACGGAGGCGATCGGAAGCCGCGGTGCTGCCTGGCTTCGGTGGCACCGACGAAGATGTGTTGACCTATGCCATGTTCCCCAAGATCGCGCCACAGTTTTTCAAGACCCGCATGGAAGGCCCGAAGCACATCGGTAACGAGCCGGCAACTGTGGATTCAGAACAGCCAGATGCAAATCGCAGCGGCGGAGCGTCGGCATCACCCGTGACCTACGTCGTGAGCCTTAATGGCAAGGAACACAAAGTCATGGTAGCGCCGGTCAAGGAATGACTGGAATGAAGTTGCACTTCGGATTATTGAAGCCAGCCAGGGAGGCATAGATGGCTACACCAACGCTTAAACCGGCCAGTACTACCATGGCCGAGAGAATCAGCGAGCTTAGTGACAAACGCGAGAAGCTTCAGCAGGGCGGCGGCAAACAACGGCTGCAGAAGCAGCACGAATTGGGTAAGCTCAGCGCCCGGGAGCGTATAGCAAAGCTCGTCGATCACGAAAGTTTCCAGGAAATAGGCCTGTTTGCAAAGCATCGCGCCACTTATTTTGGAATGGCAGACAAGGAACTGCCGGCGGATGGAGTGGTGACCGGATGCGCGACGGTTGACGGCCGCTTGATCCACCTGGCCAGCCAGGATTTCACCGTTGCCGGTGGCGCGGCAGGCGAGGTGCACTGCGCAAAGATCAAGGAGATGATGCAGCTTTCGATGAAGACCGGAAGCCCATTCGTATTCATCAACGATTCCGGTGGCGCGCGCGTCCAGGAAGGTATCGACAGCCTGGCTGGCTACGCCAGCGTGTTCTACAACAACGTCATGCTTTCCGGCACGGTGCCGCAGATTTCCATCATCTGCGGTCCTTGTGCAGGCGGTGCAGCCTACAGCCCGGCGCTGACCGATTTCATCATCCAAACCAGGCGCGCGCAAATGTTCATCACGGGTCCGCAGGTGATCAAGCAAGTGACAGGAGAGACGGTGACGGCGGACCAACTGGGCGGGCCCGCGGCCCAGATGAACCGATCGGGCGTGGTTCACCTGATTGCGGAAGACGATGACGGAGCGTTGTCTCTGTGCCAGCGGCTGTTGAGCTTTTTGCCGTCCAACAACTTGGAAGACCCTCCTCGCCTGGCTTACAGCGATGAACTGGAAAACGATCCCCAGCTGAACGACATAGTGCCGGCAGAATCTAAGGTTGGCTACGATATACGGACGGTGCTCGCACGATTGCTGGATCACCAGGATTTCTTCGAAATTCAGCCGGGTTTCGCAGCCAACATAGTGATCGGGTTCGGCCGCCTCCAGGGACGCTCGGTTGGGATTGTCGCGAACCAGCCCAGCGTCCTCGCCGGAGCGCTCGACATCGACGCGTCCGACAAGATAGCCCGCTTCGTACGATTCTGTAATGCCTTCAATATCCCCTTGCTCACCTTCGTCGATGTACCGGGGTTCTTGCCTGGCGTCGAGCAGGAGTACGGCGGCATCATTCGGCACGGCGCCAAGGTGCTGTTCGCTTATTCGGCTGCAACCGTCCCGAAGATAACGGTCGTAATCCGCAAAGCATATGGCGGCGCTTACATCGGGATGTGCTGCAAAGACCTGGGAGCGGACCGGGTAGTAGCATGGCCAACTGCTGAAATTGCGGTCATGGGCGCCGAAGGAGCTGCGGAAATTGTTTTTCGCCACGAAATCGACTCGGCGGAAAACAAGGTGCAGCGGCGCGATGAACTGATCGAAATGTATCGGCACACGTTTGCGAACCCATATATATCGGCTGGCCGGCGGCTCGTCGATGACGTGATCGAACCCGCCGAGACCAGGAGTTATCTAGCGCGGGCCCTGGAAGCTCTACACACCAAGCGAGAGCTTCGTCCGCCGAAGAAGCACGGTTTGATTCCGCTCTGAAACACGGAGGCGCTTCCATTATGACTACTGCCGTAACCATCACGCCCGAAACCTTGACGGTGATCGCCGCCAGCGTCACGGCGTTTCTCGGCAAGAAAGTTCGGATTCGGTCCGCGAGGGCGTTACAGACGCCGTACCCAGTCGATCCATGGACACAGCAAGGCCGGTTGATTGTCCAAACATCGCACAACCTTGGCCAGCTAAGACGATGACCGTCTTCGCGAAGGCACGATGAACACAGAGCAGGAAGTGCTCCCGGAGAGGAACGCACCATGAAGTTAGAGATATCGGTTGACGGGCAAAGATATGAAGTCGAGGTCGAGGTCACCGAGGAGGACGACTCCGGGCGGGCACAAGACAACCGTCCCGCCCCGGCGACAGCTACCATTCAGTCGACCGTGCTGCGCACTCCTCCCAAACCGGGAGCTTCGTCGGATCCTAACGTTGACGAATCCAAACTATGCCGCAGCCCAGTGGCGGGAGTCGTGGTACGGATTGATGTCGAGCCGGATCAACAGCTGGAGGTTAACGATCTGATGGTCGTGCTGGAAGCCATGAAGATGGAAACTAGCGTGACGGCGCCGATCGCCGGAAAGCTGAAATCCGTCAACATATCGCCACGAGATGCAGTGAAGATGAACCAGATCCTGGTCGAATTCGAGTAACCCAATCGGATCGTGAGGCAGTGCGTTTTTGACCGCCCTAGAGCAATTCCAGAGTGGTTGTTACTTGGGTAGTGCGGGCCTTCAGAGCGTATGTGAGAACGAAACTTGGTATTTGCCAGTGGAGTTTGCTAGCGGAAAATCCAGCGCCATTGGCGCGGAACAGTTTCGCCCAGCACGGAGCCGCAGGCGNNTGCTGGGTAAAGTGGGAAATAGGCCCGAGTCCCTTCAGGGACGGCACAGTTCTCACCCACGCTCTTCAGGCCCGCACTACCCGTAGAAGCGGGTACACCAATCCTGGAACCGCAATAGCAACACTGCAATCAACGAACGCTTTGCCGCTTCTCATGCGTAGTCAATCGGATGCTTTTCGATCCAGTGTTCATCACGGACCGTGCCCATCTCCTTCATGGCTGACCGTGCCATGCTGGCGGTGAGGTTGCGAGTCTTCCAGGTGAATCCCGCAGCGAAACCGATGGCGCTACCTGCTACTACGAATACAACGGTTCGTGAGATGCTGCGGCGGTCGTGCCGGTGGAAGCCGAGCAAACCGGCACATGCGCCGAGCGCAGCCAGACTCAAGGATGCAAGCGCTGACCGAGTCAAGACTGCCGAGAGGCGCCGCCCTTCAAGTTGCGAGTCGCGCCCGCTACGCAATCCCGAGAGACCCGAATGAACCAGCGCCCGACCGTAATGAAGCTTCGTTTTCGATGGTCCTTCTTTCACAAAAATGCGCTCCTCGCCGTTTCGATCGCTAAAAATCATATCCTTGCTTCCTAATATAACGCTCACACTCTAGCGTACATTGAGTCCGTGATCTGCGTCATTATTGGTGAGATATCGCCTTCACCAAAACGCTCGCCCTCGAGATGGCGAAGTTCAACATCACTGCCAATGCCATCGCGCCCGGCGGGCCAGTCTAGACTCGGTGCCGCTCTGCAATTCGACTTGTTGCTTCTTGCTGAGGGCTTTGGAGCCGCTCCGGGCAAGCTTCCGCCCGTGCAGCACAAGGACGCGATGGGAAGCGGCCGCTGGTTTTTTCCGGCGGCTTTTTCGTCAACGCGCGGACTGCCACCGGCTCGGGTCGTAGGCGAAGTCAACCAGTCCATCTCGATAATCGATCTTGACCTGCAACATCCGCAGAAGTTCAAACCCAAGGACGCCCGAGACCTCGGTACCCGTGTGCTTGCTGATCTTGGACAGATCGAAGCTCACGATATCCTGGTTCTTCTGGGCGAAGTGGCTAAATCGAAGCGTTGCTTTGTCAGCACGGTAAACGTCGGCCACAGTCCCGCTGAGTCCCTTTACGTGCACATTGGGGTCGGAGCTGACCTTAGTGACTTGGCGACCGGCCCGTGTGGAGAGAAGGTTGAGCGACAAGCCTGTATCGATTAGAAACAGCATCGGCTTTGAGTCATTGACCACGGTTTGGATCAGGAGTTGATGGCCGAAGTGGAAGACGGGAGTCCAGCCTTTCATCTCCGGAGCGACGTAGCGGTCTTTCGGAAGGCGAGGCGCGGGGGCGACCTTGGCGGTCTTGCTGGCATCGCCGCTCGATTCCGCCTTCTGATCGCCAGCGCCTTCGGCGGTATCGTCGGGGTTCGAGCGGGACTCGCCTTCGCTGTTGAGGGCCGTGGGTGCGACCGTCTCATCCGGCCGCTTGGGAAGTGGCGACAATCTCAGCTTCTCCGCCGGCAGGTCGATGTCGATCAGATAGGAGCTGAAGACATCCGTGCCGATCAGGCCGTCTTCGTCAGTGACGGACGCCCGATCGCTAACGGTGACTACACAGTCTGCAAACTCCAGTTCGCCGACTCGAATGTGATCGGCTACTGCCACGTATCCGCCCTGCAGGCCCTTATCGCCAATTCCGGCAAAACGGATATCGGAGATGCGCGTCAGGCCAGCTTTCTCCGCGCTCTTACGACCGATGAGGATTCCGCTGGCGCCGGTATCCAGCAGCAGGCGGCTGTTGCGGTCGTTCAGTTTGACCGCCAGACCATAGCCGACGATGTGTCGCGGGTCGCGTAACATCTGTTGCAGCTTGGTATCGGTTTGTTCCACCTTGCTGACCAGCCGGCAAGCATGCACGGGTTTGTCAACCGTGGCCTTGAGGAACTCGAGGTAGTGTCGCAGGTACTCGGTTTCTTCCGGATCGTCCGGATGCGGACCGGCGAGATACGCCTCGATGGCTGCGATGCGCTCGCGGCGCGAAAGCCTGTTGAACCACCAGCGCTGGACTTCGGGATCGTTCGGAGCAACCTGATACGCGGCCTTCAACGAATCGTAGCTATGACGATAGAGCGAATAGGCTTGATAGAGACGGGCCAGACCAAGATAGGCACGGAGTTCCTGGGAGTCGATTTGCAGCGCTTTGCGGTACGACTTCTCCGCTTCAGGCATTTCGGCCAGGCGAAACTGCACGTCACCCATGGCCGCCGATAGCGCCGCGGAATTGGGTTGAGCGGCCAGCGCCTTGACGGCCTCGGCGGAAGCCTCATCGATCTTCTGCTCGCGCAGTAATGACTCGATGAGCCCGGCCTCCGCCGCCACCAGCTTGGCGTCGATCTTCAGAAGCGCTTGATACTTTTCTGCCGCCTCCGCGAACTTGCCGGCTTTGTAAAGCTGATCGGCAGCTATCAGTTCAGGATTGTCAGGGGCTGGCTTGGGCTTCTCCTCCAGCCCGCTAAGGGGAAGGCATAGCCAGAGAGAGATCGCAAGTAAGACGACGAAGCGTGGTGCCATGAGGGGCCACTCCTGCTTGACAGCAGAGTATCACCCATGGAAAGCGAAGTGGCCACGGATTGTTCGGGAGACAACTGAGCGCGGATTTATTCTGGAATCGGAGTGAGGTGGAAATGCCGCTTTTGCGCTCGTTGGGGTGGTTGAGGGACGGTACAGTTCTCACACACCCTCTTCAGCCCGAGCGGAGGTGCCGGCCCTGAGCGTAGCCGAAGGGATCTGCGGTTGGCCGTTAGCATTCTGCCAGCAGTGAGCCGTGAAACGGCTGGCTATGTGTCCGTGGTTATGCATCCGAAAACGATTGCCGCTTATAAAAATAATTTATGACCTACACCACTTGAGCGCTATTGACTTGGCTTTGAACTAATCGTACAGTCGCTCATCTTTTCTTCCTAAGAAAGAAAAGCCGGATTTTCTTGTTCCCGAAAAATGGAATTCGGGTTTTGACCGCTTAGGTCAGGAGACCCCATGCGCGCCCCTCAGTCTGTGAGTTGGGTACTGATAGTCTGGATGTTCTGCAGCCCACTGGCGGCAGCCGGGCAAACTAGTTCGGCTAAGCGATCTACTGCCAAAAAGGCACCAACTCCAGCAGAGCAGATCGCCACATTGACGCAGGAGGTACAGCAATACCAGACGCTCCTCCAAAGTCCGGATGTGGCAAATGCTCCCGACCTGAGCAGCGCGATAAGAGAAAAATGGATTGCTGCAAGCTGCCAGATCGAAGTACTGCAATTGCCAACGTCGATAATGCAAAATCCTCACTTCGTCGACGAGTTGTTTTCATCTTGTTCGAAGCGCTTGCATAGTCAACCAGCAATAGCGGGGGTTGTTCCCCCCGGCAAAGGCGCGGTCGTCCCTCCGAAAGCAGCGGCTAACGACCAATGCTCCGTGGATTCCGATCCTCCGATAGCGAGAGGTGCTAACACCAAGTATGGCTACACGATTCAGTGCGATGCAGGCGTGACGCCCAAGGCGATGGCCATTTCTACGGCACAGGCACAACCCGCTATTACAGACGCGCAGGGCAGTGCATTCGCGGAGGGTTTTGCGTCCGCGCTGGGCATTGCATCGTCCTACGACTCGGCAAATTCCACGGTGAGTTTCACCTTCCCGGCTGGCGCTGGCCCTCACAGTTTTGAGCTTCTGGTGCCGACCGCGTCAACCCAGGTTACGAGCGCGACCTATTTGATTGCATCTGGAGCGGTCCACGATGCTACAACATGCCAGCCTGGCTCGCTAACGGCGGGATGCTCGAGCGGTGCAATCCTGATCCCAGTTCCTAAGCCGAAACCGGCCACAACATGTCCTAACGAGATCGTCGATACGGCCTTAGCTACGCCAACGCTCGACGCCATTGAAGTCGGTAGCGACACTGCAACCGGCACAGTACCTAACGCAACCAGCGGCAACGTGCGACTCTGTATCGGCAGTACTCTTGTGGGAAATGCAGGGCCTGTGGATGCACAAGGAAAGTTCACGGTAAAGTCAATGCCTAAATTGAGTGCCGGCCAAAAGATTCAGGCGCAATATAGCAACGCGGCAGGCATCTCCGGCCCAGTTAGTCCTAAAATAACGGTTGGCAGCTGCTCGGCTGATCAATCTAAATCGCCGCCGGCGCCCAAGCTAAGCGTTTCACCGGTGACAAACAGTACAGTTTCATATTCTGGAACCTTGGCTAGCGGCGATAACGTTCGCATTTGTGTCAACGATCTTGAAAAAGTCTCGCCGTTGCCAGTAACAGGAGGAAAGTTTGGTGGTGGTAAGAGCACGCTGACAGTTAGTGCAGGGGACAAGATTGTTGCACAAGGGGTAACCCAAGGGGTAACCAAGGATGAACCGCCAAAGTATGGAATGTTGAGCAATGAGGCGGACGTAGGAATCGGCTCCTTGCAAATTGGCAGCGCTAGTAGTAAACCCATAGTGATACTAATTGGCGGTGTCGAGTACGCTGGCTATAGCTCCCAGGCGCAGACGACTGATGGTTTTTTGAACATTTTCTATCAGGGACCTGTTAGTAAGGGAGGGTTTAGTGGATGGGGACGGGTTCGACTCACAAGTGCGCCGGAGCAAGCGACCAATGGAGTCGTGAGCGTCATCGCAAATCCGACAGGGCTCACAACCTACAATTACTCGAACGTTGGACAGGTGCTCGACTATGTGTTCGGGCCGGCATGGAAAATTCCCAAGACCCAGAACTGGAAGATAATCGGGGGATTCGGGGGAATCACGCCTCTTTCATCTCAGAACGTCCCCGTGACGTTTCTCGCACCGGCTCCAGGTACACAGGAGTGTTCAACATTGGTGAATCGTTTCTCCGTGAAGAACGGCTACAGTCCTGGCCTGTCGCTTAACACGGCCGCGATGCCGACAACCTGTATCGCTGGAGGATACACGGCCATAGCATTCACGAATCAGGACCGCACCAATTTTCTCATGAAGTACGGTGCGGGAGTTCGCACGTCATACCCATTATTTGGTCCTAATGCATGGGCATCTGTGGATGCGACAATGGGTCAAGACGCCTCAGTCACGGGGGGATATCTGCGTGGGGTCGTATTCAAAGTTGACGCCATAATGCCGATACCAACCGGAACTGGATCATCATGGCTGTACCTTTTTGGTTCAGCATACATGCGCCTGCAACCTAACCATAATCTCCCCCCGTTGATCCTGCAGACGCCTACCTCTGCTATGCCCGTCACCGTCCCCTCACCCACCGTTTTTGAGCTGCCCTTGCGACAGCCGAATCGGGACTATTTTCGACTGGGCGTCGGCTTGAACATCGCTCAGATATGGTGTACTTTTTCGTCCTCTGGCTGCTCAAAGACCTCAAGCGACTCCGGGAGCGCCAGCGCGGCGCCCAAGATAGACTCACTCGACCCGAAAACCACGAAAGCTGGGGCTGCAACCGATCTGACCCTGACCGTCAATGGCTCGAACTTCGTATCGGGGACTTCTAAGGTTCAGTGGACTCCCAACGGTGGCAAGGTGTCGGTGTTGCCAATGACTTTCGAAAGTACCAGCAAGCTTACCGCAGTGGTTCCGGCATCGGACCTTAAGACAGCTGGTACGGCAACAGTGACCGTTGACAATGCAGCATCTGGCGGAACCTCTGGCGCCCAAACGTTCACGATCACTAAGTAACGCTTTACGCGGAAATGAAAAGAGGGAGCAGGGTGCCCCACTCAAGCCTCTTTTGCTTGGGTGGTTGTTGGTTCGGGGCGAAAGCATATCCCTCACCGGTAAGGCCCGTTCGGGATGACAAGAATGTAAAGATCCTGACGCGGACCTGAGGGTCCGGTCCACCAAGACAGCATCCATATTTCCCCGCAATTATTGCTTCGCACTCCGCTTCTGTGCGGGCACAAAATCCTCCATCACCGCCTTGCGCATCAGGTCGGGCGGCAGCAGGCCTTGCGCCAGAATGAAGTCGTGGAACTTCTTCTCGTCGAACTTAGCCCCCAGCGCCTTCTCGGTGTCCTCGCGCAGATCGATCAGCTTGGTGAATCCATAGAAGTAGCTGTTCGCCTGTCCGGGCGCGCGATAGGTAAAGCGTTCGACCTCCTCCTGGGCAAAGGCATGCGACAGCACCACATCCTGCTCCAGTACGCGGAAGGCATCCGCTGGCGTGATTTTGCCGGCCTGCAGCTCGGGATCGAGAAATGTGCGGGCGGCCCGGTCGGGAAGCGACACGATTTGCCGGTCGACGATGATCCTCTCGATCTGCCTTAGCCGCTCCTGGTCCTCATTGGCCAGCGTGGGATGCCTTGGTGTCGAACTGGCTCAACCCCTGCTGCGTGCCGCCTCGGGGTGGTACTTGAAGACGACTTCGATCAGCATGTTGGCGTAACGGTTGCTGGTGGCAATCCAACTGCGATCGGCAGGCTGGGCTTGCGCGAAAGCCGGCAGGCCAAGAACGGACAGTAATAAAAGCGAGATCACGCTGCGAATCAAATCGTCCTCCGGGCGAAGCAATCTAAGTCGTCAAAGTATAGATGGGATTTTGGGGAGGCGAAAGGCGCAGGCCGAATCGAGGGACCTGGTCGGCCGTCCCTGCGGGATACGGACTTCCTCTGGACCAGCGATGACATCGCCGGTAAACGTTGCGATGAGGAGGCAAGTGGAAAGGAAAGCTCGGCCACGCACTAATGAGAAGAAAGGACCGCAGATCCCCTCGGCTTCGCTCGGGGCAGGCACTTCGACTGCGCGCCGGCCCGATCCGCACAATCGCCCCAACGATCGCAAAGGCGGGCGCTCGTTGAGGACCCCGAAAGGAAGCGGGTCGGAAATTCTTTGCGGGCGCTGCGCTCAGGATGACAGTCTTAAGGCCCTCAAGAAAAATCAGGCACGGGATCGGTTAACCCCGTGCCTGTATGCGTAGTACACGCTCTCCCTGCCGAGAGAAACTTCTAATCGTTGGCCGAGACGTTGTCGCGCCGAACGTGCTCGTGTTCGTGCTCGCACGTCAGCGGACACTCGCCCAGGATCGGGCGGCAGGACGGATCCTGTCCCACCTCGATCATCTGCCCCGGGACCTTGACCTCCGCGAATTGCTCCTCTTCGGTCGAGTGCTTCAGCGCCGACAGCGACGACTTGCCGCTGGCGATGACCTGCGTGACCTCGTCGAAGTAGCCGGTGCCAACGAAGCGCTGGTGCTTCACCGCGGAATAACCGTGGCTGTATTCGCGGGCGAATTCCTTTTCCTGCACGCGCGAGTAGGCGGTCATGCCCGTATCTTTGTAGGCGCGCGCTAACTCGAACATCCCAAGGTTCAGAACGTGGAAGCCGGCCAGCGTGATGAACTGGAACTTGTAGCCCATCTCGGCCAGCGCAGGCTGGAAGCGCGCGATGGTGGCGTCGTCCAGTTTCTTCTTCCAGTTGAACGAAGGCGAGCAGTTGTAGGCCAGCATCTTGCCAGGGTACTTGGCATGGACCTCGTCGGCGAAGCGCTCAGCTTCTTTCAGGTTCGGTTCGGAAGTTTCGCACCAGATCAGGTCGGAGTATGGCGCATACGCCAGTCCGCGCGCGATGGCCGAGTCGAGACCGCCATGGATGCCAAAGAAGCCTTCCGAGGTGCGCTCGCCATTCAGGAAGATGCGATCGTAGGGGTCAATATCGCTGGTCAGCAGATGCGCGCTGTTGGCGTCGGTGCGCGCCAGGATCAAGGTCGGAACACCCAACACATCGGCGGCAAGACGGGCAGCCACCAGCTTTTGCACGGCCTCCGTGGTCGGAACCAGCACTTTGCCGCCGAGGTGGCCGCACTTCTTGGCGGACGACAACTGATCCTCGAAGTGCACGCAGGCAGCACCGGCTTCGATCATCGACTTCATCAACTCGAAGGCGTTTAGCGTGCCGCCGAAACCGGCTTCCGCGTCGGCGATAAGCGGCGCAAACCAGTTCATCCCGTTCTTTCCCTCGGAATGATGGATCTGATCGGCGCGGGTGAGCGCGTTGTTCAGACGGCGCACCAGATTGGGTACGGAGTCGGCAGGGTAGAGGCTCTGGTCGGGATACATCTGGCCGGCGTTATTGGCGTCGGCAGCGACCTGCCAACCGCTCACGTAAATGGCCTTCAGTCCGGCCGAAACCATCTGCACCGCCTGGTTGCCGCTCATGGCGCCCAGGGCGGCGACGTACTTCTCGCTGTTCAGCAGCTCCCACAGGCGTTCGGCACCGACGTGGGCTAGCGTGTATTCGATGGGAAGGGTGCCGCGCAAGCGCACAACGTCTTCCGCGGAATAGGGCCGAACGACCCCGTTCCAGCGCGGATTGTTCTTCCAGGATTTTGCAAGTTCAGCAGCAGTTTGATGCGCCGCCATCTTCGTTCTCCTCTCAAGTTCGGGCATAAGAGTTAAGAGTAGGGTCTAACGACCAAAGTTAAGTACAGAATGCCGGCCATGCGGTCATCCTGTTCACCATGCTGAACACTTATTCCGCATGGTGTACAAACCATAGCGGCCTCCCGATGCGAAGGCAAGAACAGTGTTCAGAATACCGAACACAAATTCTTCGTTTTGCACTCTAGCTTTGCGCTTCCCATACTGGGAAGCGGGTTGCTCACTCGAGTGGCACCTGGACCGGAGCGCTGGCTTTAGGCTAAGTGCAGCCGCCCTGCTTTGTCTGTGACATATAGCTCACTCCAGAGTTTGGGTGACCCAGAGGTTTTCCGCCAGCCTGTTCAGGCGTAACTTGGTAATGGCCGGGATTGTGAACTCGAATTCACTATGTCGCACAACCGTCGGCTGCTAGACTGGTCGCTATGGCGCGTCAAATTGAGAGTCCCTCGACGGCGGTAGAGCGTACGCTGCTGATCCTGGAAGCTGCCGGCCAGCGCGAGGGCGGCATGTCGAACGCCGATTTCAGCCGCAAGCTCAAGATTCCCAAGAGCTCCGCCAGCTACATTCTGCGCACCCTGGAACAGCACGGCTACCTCCGCCGCGACCAGGACGATGGCAAATACAGGCTGGGCATGAAGGTGTTAAGCCTGTCGCGCGCTGCCCTGAGCGGGGTCGATGTGCGTGAGGCGGCGCTCCCGATCATGAAACACCTGGTCGATCAGATCCACATCACTACCCATCTGGCTATCCTCGACCATGGCGAGGCGGTGTACGTGGAGAAGGTGGAGGCGCCCGGCTTTATCAAGATGGACACTTGGATCGGCCGGCGGATGGAAGTACATTCCACCGCGGTAGGCAAGGCGCTGCTCGCCTACCTTGATTCCGAACAGCGGGACACGATCATCCGCCAGCGGGGACTGAAGAAACTGACGCCGCACACCATCATCAGCGTGGCCAAGATAATGAAAGAGTTCGAGCGAGTTCGCCAGTTGGGGTACGCCGTGGATGATGAGGAGAACAGTCTCGGTGCGCGCTGCGTGGGAGCAGCCATCTTTAACAGCCAGGGCGTCGTCGAAGCTAGCGTCGCATCCACCGGAACCATCAATGCCGTGCCGCGCGACTCCGTGCCTCGATTGGCGGAGATGGTGAAGGACGCAGCCCGACGCATCTCAAACCAGATCGGTTATCGCGGGCCGTATCCGCCAGCGGCTCGGTAGGATATTTCGTTTGTTGCTGTCATTCTGAGCGGAGCGAGGTCGCGAAAGCGATCGAGCGCAGTCGAAGAACCCCTACCCTGAGAACTCTTGCCGACCATAGGGGTCCTTCGACTCGGACTGAAGTCCTCGCTCAGGATGACAATGCACCGTTGATGTGAAAGCTGAGTGCTGACTACTGACTGCTGAGTGCTTCTATGCGAAGGCGAGCGGGCGCTCATCCACGCGCAGAAACCAACGGTCACAAACGATATTGCGGCAGAACGAGCGGTTCCTTAGCAGAGTTCGGCCGCAAATCTCGCGAACCGATTGCGGGATGAACTGAGCCAGCGATTCCAAGCCGTTCCGCTTACGGTTCAGCCGGGCATTCAAAAGCTCGCGGTAGAGTTCCAAGCGGGCGGCGCTGTAATCGCCCTGTGCGGAGTTGATGCTGTGAGCGGCAATCAATCCTGACTCGATAGCCGGCCGTATTCCTTCGCCGCTTTCCGGGTAGGCTAAACCCGCGGCATCCCCGATTAACAGGATGGAGTCATCCAGGATCGCTCGTTGCGAGTGCCCAAAGAGCCAGTAGGCGTGTCCCAAAATGCCTTTGCCGGGCACTTCGACATTTCTGCTGTGCTTGAGAAAGCGAAGGAACTCGTTGCAGTGTTGCGAGAGGCCATGATTATCCATGCGACCGAGTCCCACGGTCAGGACATCCTGTTTGCGGAAACACCATCCGTAGCCGCGCATGTCGCGACAAAAGTAAAGTTCAGGCAGTTCGCCGGTAATGCTGCAGCCAGCCGCTTGCGCTGCGGGCATCTCGAACTCTATTTCGCGCGCGACGACCGACGGCTCGGAGGCTTTGTTCCCGAGGAAGCGGGACACCGGACAAAAGTGCCCGCCGGCCCCAACCACAAGCCGCGCCTTGATCTGGCCATTGACGATCCAGCCATCCTTAGTTCGCTGGATCGAATCGAGCGGGACTCCTTCGCGGATGCGGGCTCCACAGCGGCGCAGAAGATATTCGTCAAACTCACAGCGCAGGATGCCGTAGCTGATGGTGTGACCGTAGCGGATGTCAACTTGCGGCTCTTCGATGCAGCTCAGGCGAAAGCCTGTGATTGGCTGCAGAACACGCCCCGGCGCGTAGGACTCGGGATCGATTCCCAGGGCCTCGAACACCAGCGGTGTGATCCATCCTCCGCAAAGTTTGTTGCGCGGGAAGGTGCTGCGGTCGATCAGCAGGGTGTCGAGCCCCGATTCCCGCAGTCCCCAGGCGCAGGAGGATCCCGCCGGCCCGCCGCCGACAATTAAGACATCGCAGGAGTCCATAATTCGTCGTCTGCCTTATCTTGGTCCTGGCTGGCGCCGGTGTACAGGCGGCTGCGCGTCCATGGAGCGGACTTACACTGGGCCCCAGCAAACACGATCTGGAACAACTGGAGCGTGCCGACCCGAAAGGCAGCGATGGATCCGGCAAGATAGAGCCGCCACATGCGCGCGAAATTCGTCCCTCGATCACGGACGACGGTGTCATAAGCGCTCTCGAATCTGCTTAACCAGTGTTCTATGGTCCTGGCGTAGTGCAGACGAAGGTCCTCGATGTCGAGCACGTAATAGGCCTGCGGCTCCAGAACCTCCATCGACTCGCGGAGGGTGGGTGCGTAGGCGCCGGGGAATATGCGCTTTCGGATCCAGACACTGAAGGGCAGACTGCGGCGGCGACCGATAAAATGCAGCAGTCCGCGGCCTTGGTCACCGATGGTATGTTGAATCACCCGGCCTAACTCGGGGTAATGTTCCCGTCCCACGTGCTCCAACATGCCGACGGACACAAACACGTCGTAGTGGCCGGTGATATTGCGGTAGTCGTCCTCCACGAATTCGACCATGGAGGAGAGGCCTTTCTGCTTTGCCATCTCCCGGGCGAATCGAATCTGCTCATGGGAGATGTTGAAAGCCTTTATCTTCACGCCATAGTGCTCGGCCATATACATGGCCTGTGCACCCCAACCACAGCCCGCTTCGACCACCGTCTCTCCCGGCCTAAGCCATAACTTCCGGCAAACCAGGTCGAGCTTGGCTTCCTGGGCCTCTTCCAGCGAAGCGTCTTGGTTGGGGAAGTAAGCGCAGGTGTACACCATGAGTTGGTCCAACCAGAGCTTGTAGAAGTCGGTGGGGAGATCGTAATGATGTTGAATGTTTCGCGAAGAGCCATAGCGCGTATTGGCCTGCGCCCAGGCGAGCCACTTTGACATCAGTCGCCAGGACCAGTTCCGAACGCCCCGGGATGACTGGTTAATGGACTCGATGACACGGACCAGATCGCCCTCGACTTCAATGCGGCCATCGGAGTAGGCATCCCCAAAAACGACCTCAGGATTCATCACAAGCCCAGCCAGGGTAGCGCGGTCGGCGATGCGGATAGTGCCAATTGGCGACGAAGTCGTGCTGGGCCGGTTTTCGAGGTGGGGAAGAGCCACGGTCAGCGGAGCAGTACCCAGGGCCCTGCGCACCGCCTTCAGCAGGGAGCGATCGATCCCGGAGGTATTATTCAGGGTCACAGTATCCTCCATTCATACCGTAACAACCCGAAGGACGAAAAGACAGCCAATATCTAGACGAGCAAAGTCGTGGCGAGTAGGACCGCCCGTGATGGCCGAGACCAGCCGGGTAAATAAGAGCAACGAAGCGGTCGCCGAGCGACGGGGTTACTGTTGACATAATTCTGCCTCGAGCAACAAAACTCATCGCAGTGAGCCGAAGTGGTGAAATACTAACATCGCTACACCGGCTCGCGTCACTGAAAAATTATGGGCCCACAAAGAAGGCTGTCGACGACTTTTTGATGGCGTAGCGCTCTGAAAGTATGTTAGTTCTCGCAAGCAGTGTATCGCAACAATTATGCGTAGCCCGCTGACAACAAAGCGCTTGTTGCTGTTCCTCTGGGTCGCGTTCGTAATGCGCGGCTTGTGGTACAGCTTAGCCATGCCGGTTTGGGAAGGCTACGATGAGCCCTACCACTTCGCGTATTTGCAACAGTTGGCGGCAGGAAAAGGATTGCCTGTTGGTGCCGCTGTAGTTTCACTCGAAGTGCAGCATTCGTTGCACCTACTGCCACTAGCTTGGGAGCTGCACCTTCAACATCTGCCGCCACCTCTGATTACTTACGATTCCTTTTGGCGGCTTCCGGCGACAGATCGGGAGCTTCTTATTTTAGGCGTGCGCCGGTTATCCCCTGGAGAGGGAAACGAACCCGCAACCGAATGGATCCCAAACTACGAGTTTCAGCAGATGCCGCTTTACTACTGGCTTTTTTGGATTCCAATGCGTCTGATGGGGAGAGCAAGCCTACTGACAAGAGTGATAGCGTTGCGCATTTTGAGCGTCCTTCTGGCGTCGGCTGCCGTTCCGCTCGCTTACAAAGTGGTCCGCCAAGTTCTTGGAGAAGAGGGAAAAGCTTTGGGTGCGACTGCTCTCCTCGTCTTGTTGCCTGAGTTGATGGTAGATTTGGCGAGAGTTGGTAATGAGAGCCTGGCGCTTGTCTTGATGACGATCGCCTTGGTGTATGCGCTGAAGACGGTCGAGCAACCAGAGCGCTGGAGCGCGTGGATTGCGCTTGGGCTGGCGTTAGGGCTCGGGTTACTCACGAAGGCCTACTTCCTGGTCACCCTGCCTGCTCTGGTGCTGATCGCCCTTTATCTAATATGGACTTCGCTCTCAACCCATGGGTGGAAAAGGCAAACTATCGGCGTGACGTTGCGCTCGTGCGCAGCCGTAGGAATCATTTTGGCAGTCGCTGGCCGCTGGTACTGGCACGTCCACCTCGTCACTGGATCGTGGTCAGGACAAATCGATGATGTCGCTGTGCATAGTGTTTCGTTCGCACAGAAGCTGGCAGCAATACCCCAGGTGAATTGGAAGAGCGGTGCTATATCAGTCCTGCTGTCTCACATTTGGTTTGGCGGCTGGAGCTTTCTACGCTTGCCGCTCGCATGGTATTTGTTGACGGCAGTCCCTATCGCAGTCGCGGTAGCCGGGGTAGTTGTCGGCTGGATGCGGGAAAGAGCAGCCCCCAAACCTGATTCGAAGCTCCCGCAGATTTTTGTCCTCGGCGCATTTTACGTGTGTTTCTGGGTCGGTCTGGCCTATCATGTGTTGATTATCTTCGTGAATACCGGAGTATCGGCATCGACAGGGTGGTATCTCTACTGCCTGGTAGTTGCCGAACTCGTCCTCCTCGTCTGGGGTCTTGAGGCTTTCTTTCAAACGAAATTTCTATTGCTGGCACTATGCCTCGAGGTCGCAGTGATGGACCTATACGGCATGCACGCGTTGATGCTGCCTTACTACGTCGGATTATCGGCTCACATGGGCAAGCAAGTGCCCACAGCACTGGCGTCAACTCTGTCGCATCTGCCAACTGTCTTCCCCCGGCTCGCCATTAACAAACCTGACTGGCTAAGTACTCCGGTGTTGGTCACCCTATGGTTTTTGTATCTTGCAGCAACCTTGGGCAGTCTGGTGATTTGTGCGATTTCTAATGGATTGAGTCGCTCGGAGAACCGAATCGGCTAACTGAGAATCCCACGAGGAAGCACGTTGCGCATGACGATAATGGCAGTGGTTCGTTTAGATTGCCAGCGCCAGGCCAGAAATTGTGCCAGCCAATCCGTGGTGCAGCTAGAAATGTTTGCGGGCAGGTTTCACCATGCCCTCCCGTTCCAGCGATTCCTGAATGCCACTCCACACCTTGGGGCTGGGGTCTTCCATTGGAACTAGCAGCTTGGCGGCCTCCGCGATGTAGCGCAGGTCGGCGATCAGGTCGGAACAGACCTGGCAGGTGGCGAGGTGCTGCTGCTCCTCGGCGCTGCCGCCCCCGTCAATGATGTAAGGCAGGACCCTCTGAAACTCGGCGCACGTCATCAATTTTCTCCCCCAGGGAATCCGGGCGGATGTGTTGCTTTCTACCGTCGTCTCTCCGGGAGCGTTGGCCTACAATCCCTGGAACTTCCGCTGTAGGATTCCCTGCATCTCGCCCTGCGAGATGCCCTCTTCACCCAGTCGTCTATCGTCTTGCAGCCCTCTGCGCCTGGCTCAGCTTCAGAAGGTCACGCAGCTTCATCCGTGCCTTGTGGAGCTGCGACTTGCTATTGCCAATGGAGCAGCCCAGCATCTCGGCAATTTCATTGTGTTCGTAACCCTCGACATCATGCAGCACAAAGATGATGCGGTATCCCGGAGGTAAGCTCTCGATGGACCGCCCCAGGTTGACCCGATCGATGGCTCCAGCCAGGACATTGTCACGGGCACCGATGTCTCTCCTGGGACCATCTTCGTTCTGCGGCTCCAAGGTTTGCTCCAGCGAAACTTCCGGGAGCCCTTTCTTGCGCAGGTGCATGAGCACTACGTTCACCGACAGGCGATGCAGCCAGGTGGAAAACGCCGATTCACCGCGAAACGTGGCGATCTTGCGATAAAGCTGCAAGAAGGCCTCTTGCGTCAGATCCTCCGCTTCCGCCGTGTTGCCGACCATACGCAGGCAAAGCGAATACACCCGGCGCTTGTGCAGACCATACAAGGCTGCGAAGCACTCGGCATCGCCCTGCTTGGCGCGGTCAATCGCTTCCTGCTCGGAGATGCCGTTAGCCAGAATCTTCTTAGCGGTCGTCAAATTGGTGTACTCGGGTCTGCTGCCGGATTCGATGCAACGACGGTAGCAGTTCGTTGCCTGCGGCACGCGCGACGGAAACGTATTAGAGCACTGTCCAAGTTTCGTGTACTAGAGGCCGCGAGCAGCGGTAGTGAGTCAGTTTCCGGGTTGGCGACGATTTGGGAATTAACGCGTTGCGACTCGAGTCAAAAGCTGTTCCGCCGGGCCAAACAAAGTAGGAAGGGCATGGAGATGGCATGACGGTAAAGGCGGTTTGGCACATCGTGAAGGAATCCGCTAAGAGCATCGGTGTGGGCGCTGTGCCTGTCACTCTGTCGCCAATCGTGTTTTGCCCGTCTCGGGCATGAAAAAATAGAGAATAGCCAACGCTGCCGAGGCCACCCCCGCGAGGAATAGGAAGCCGGCGCGATAGCCTGCGTGGTGAACG
>PLQW01000177.1 GCA_003160215.1 Acidobacteriaceae bacterium | reverse complement strand
CATGGGCCGCGTTAACGGCAAGCTTTAGACCTGCGTTGAGACTGTTGTCGATGATGACGGGAATCAACGCCCGGCGTGCTTCAAATTAATTTCCGAGCAAGATCTCTGGCTGTGCTGCTCGGAGGTGCAACGTGGCAACCGCAAAAGCAAATCACCCGCCGGCCTTGGCGCTTGCGGTCATTCGGCCCGCCCTGGTAGAGGCCAAACTGTTGACCGATAAGCATGCGCGCGACGCGGTTTACGTGGTGACGCTTGCCGCAGAACTGCGCAGTATCGAAGACAAGATCGTCGCCATGGAGGAAACCCTACAGCTCGTTTCGCAGCAGGAAGATGATCTGGCCCTGGGAAGGGGCTGCCGCACGCCCCAAGATGGTCCCGATGCGCACTGGATTCGGGCAAAATCCCTTGCCTTTACAAACTTCTTATGAACTTTTTATTCGCGCTTTATGTTCTCCGATATCCAATCGAATGAGCGCAGAAAGGCGCCCAGAAGCAAATGTCAACCCAGGAAATATTCGTTCAGCAGTTCGCCAGGTTATTCCATCACTATTGTGAAGCCCTATCGCCCGAGGCTGAACAGGAGAGCGCGTCATTGAATTCGGATCACAACCGGCTGGTTGCGGCCGCGCGTTCAGCGATTCTGGAACTGGAAACCAAGGCCCTCCTGCAGGACGACGGCCGGCGTTACTTCGCCAAGCCAGGCGAAGCGGAGTGGGGATGCTGAACCAGTTGTTGCTGGCAGCTCGATTTTGGCTGGGGCAGACTCCTTCAGTGGCAATCAGGGGGAGCCTGGAGTCTGCCTCAAGATTTCTGTCGGTGCTCAAGAGCTTCACGCCTTGGAGCAGTGCAAGGTGACTTACACAAACCGACCTTCAGGCGAGGCCGCCCGCGGCCAATTGTGGAGGTGCCAGATGGACATTGCGACGATTGCGGTAATAATTGTGGTCCTAGTCAGCTATCTAGTAGGATCGCTGACCAGCTCGGTAGAAACAGAGAAGGAATTGCCACACCGGTACTAAGTGGTAGCGACAGCGTGATCTGAGGTACAGGAGGGTTCTTATGGCAACGGCGAAAGCAAATCACCTGCCAGATCTTGCCTCGTATGTCGTCCGTCCCGCTCTGGTCGAAGCCAAGCTGATGACGGAGAAGCACGCCCGCGACGCCGTTTATGTGGCCACGCTCATTGAAGAGCTGCGCAATATTGAGGCAAAGATTGCCGCGACGGAAGAAGCTCTGCAGTTCGGGTCCTTTGCGACCTCAATCCAGCACAGGCCGTGCTGCGCTCCCAAGGATCGGCCGAACGCCAAATGGATTCGCGAGAAATCCAGCGAATTGGATCTACGCCTCCGCCGGATTGAGGAATCGTCCAAGCAATGGTAAGCCCTAACAAGTGGGCACGGAAGCTATGAGCGGTCTGTTCTTTATTGTCTGTTCTACAAGCCTGTTGTTCTTTGTAGTATTCCTCTTCGAGTGCTGGAGGCCGCCGCGGAAGGCCAGCAAACGGACGGCCACAACGCTAGATCGGCCGAGGCTGTGGATTGCGCCGGCGGACGTCAATTTCCAAGCCACCTTGAAAAAGAGATGGCGGAATTTGCGTCTTTGCACAATTGCAGTGAAACCTGGTTGCTGGTTGCAACAACTGCGGTCGAATCACAACAAACAATGAGGGTACCCTATGCAAGCGCAAGAGTTGTATTTCGTGATCCCCACGTATCGTCTCCGCGATGTGGGCGAAACCGTGGAGCAGTACGATCGACACTTCTGGAAGAACGGGCGCACCGTCAAGATTGTCGTGTTCGACGACTCGATCCCGGCGAACCAACAGAAATACTTCCCACTCCTTGAGCAGACCCGCACGCATAACGAGCTTTACTATGTGGGGCCGCATGAGAAGGACCTTTTTCTCGCCTACGTCAACAAGCGCCTCCGCGATCCCCGGCTGGAGGGGTTGGTGCGCAACCTCTTCCGTCCTTCGTACGGCGGCAACCGAAACTGCGCGCTAATGTATACGCTCGGCGGGCTCGTGATTAGCTCCGATGACGATATGCGGCCCTATGCTCTGCTGGAGGATAGTCCTGAATCGCTGGAAGTAAATGAAGTCTGCCGCGGTCGCCTCCACCATGCCAGCAGCGGACATTTCGTGCGGAAGTCATTCGATTTCTTGGCTGCTTTCCAAGATGTGCTGGGGAAGACCATCGCGGAGATTCCCGAAAACTACGAGCGTGGCGAGCTATTGATAGATACTGCTACGCACCTTGAGACCAACGCCACCAAAGGCCTCGCCCGTGAGAACTCCCTGATGCTGGAGCGGGGTGTGGTAGCGGAGGACGCCATCGTAAAGATCGCGCAAACCTATCGTTCCGGCACGAACGACATCGATGCCATTGATTTTCTGGAGATGTTCCTGGCCGACGAGCAACAAGTCGATCCCGATGCGCTGAACAGCCTCTACGTGCTTGTCAATTTCCGGCCGGTCGTCACCAATCAAAACTGGCGCATGGACTGCGGTATCGCAGGATACGACAACACGTTCGGGCTCCCACCCTTTTTCCCTACGCGGCTCCGATTCGAAGATTACATTTATCGCTTGTGGGTACAGCAGGAAGGCATGGTCGCAGCCCATGTGGATGCGGCCCAGCATCACATGAGAAGCAATTACATGCGCAACCCTCCCGCGGCCGAGATCTTCAACGAAGAAGTCTCCAACCTGATCAAACGGAAGATCCAAGCCAGCGTTACCCGCCTGAGCGCGCTCTCCGTCGAATTCGATTACAACGGCGAGGTCAGCCCTGCCGACGCGCAAGAAATCCTTGACAAGATCTTGGGACTCCACCAGTGTGCACTAGCTGCCGCATTACGAACTGAGGACCCGCAGCGCGCAGATGCTTTGCGGCAGTTCGCGGCCAGCTTGCACAAAGCCTTCTATGCCTTTGAGCCCGACTTCTTCCAGCAGAACTTGGTCCGCATTGTCGACGATGTCATCACCGTGATCAAAGGGTCGCTGGAACTTTGGCCTACACTGGTCGAGATCAGCTACTTCCAGAAATCACGGCGGGGTCTGCCGGAGCTGCGCGTGCATAACGGCAAGCCAGATGGCGCCAGCAACTCAGTGAACCACGAACAGGTGCATAACGTCCATTGAGCATGATTATGCGGATAGCTCAGGTTGCACCTCTTGCCGAAAGTGTCCCGCCACTCCTGTACGGCGGTAGTGAACGGGTCGTTTCTTATCTTACGGAGCAACTTGTAGCCCTTGGACAGGAGGTGACGCTGTTTGCCAGCGGCGACTCGCAGACGACAGCCAAGCTGGTGGCAGCCTGCCCGCGCGCGCTGTGGCGCGACCCAGACATCCGCGAAACGCTCCCGCATCACGTCCGCTTGCTCGAACTCGTGTTCCGAGATGCGGCCGATTTCGACGTGATCTACTTTCACTGTGATTATGTGCACTTCCCCCTCGTGCGTCGGCATCATTGCCCCACGGTGACAACCATGCACGGGTGGATGCATCCGCCCGATTTGCAGCCCCTGTTGGATGAGTACCGCGATGTGCCGCTGGTGTCGGTTTCGGATGACCAGCGCAGTCCGGTCCCGCATGCCAATTGGCTGGCGACGGTGTATCACGGGCTTCCTCGTGAGTTGCTCAGCTTTCATGCAAAACCTGCAGGGTATCTTGCATTCTTGGGACGCTTGTCTCCAGAAAAACGGGTGGACCGCGCCATTGAAATCGCCCGGCAAGCGGGCGTGCCCCTTAAGATTGCCGCCAAGATCTATCCGGAAGAACGTGAATACTTCACGGAAAAGATCAAGCCGCTCTTGCAGGAGTCGCAGGCATTCGTGGAGTTTATCGGTGAAATCACCGACCGCGAAAAGAACGAATTCCTTGGCGGGGCCAGAGCGCTGGTGTTCCCCATTGAATGGCCGGAACCGTTTGGTCTGGTGATGATCGAGGCCCTGGCCTGCGGCACGCCGGTGATCGCTTGGCGTCGTGGATCGGTACCTGAAGTTTTGGCCGACGGCCAGACCGGTTACATCGTTGACAGCGTTGCTGACGCGGTTGCCGCAGTACAGCGAATCGAATGCTTGAGCCGACAGAAATGTCGACAGGTATTCGAGGAGCGCTTTAGCGCTGAGCGCATGGCGCGCGATTACCTTCAAGTATACCGGCGGCTAACGGACCGTTGAGGTGACCCCGTTCTTGCCCGTCAAAAGGGCAACAATACAGGGAATGGACCCAGTGAACTGTAGCGCAGTTATCTGCTTCGCCTGACTCACACGTCAGGCTCTCGGGATTGCGCCCGAATTACGGCCAATCGGAAATTGGCCAACTACCGCCCGGAATCGATAGATCAGCGCGTGCTAGCAGCCACTGGTGACGATTAGGTTCCCACTTCCTTGCTAACGTGTTTCGTCCGCAGTCTGCAGAGTTCGTGAGAACCTCGTTTGGGTAGCATCGGAGCCTCCGATCGTCGTGACTGGCTTATATAGGTCTTCGCTGCGGTGGTCCCCAGCACGACTGCTGGCCTCTACATCGCTCACCATTTTCCGTTCTCGTCTTTACGAAAAACTTACGAACTCTTTAGCCGACACTTACGAGCGGGGTGTTCCAATTAACTTGCATGGGTACGCACGCGTAGTCGTGCGCGGTAGAAAATTATGAATGTTATCTTTCTCGTAATTTGTACCTTGAGCATTCTGTTCTTTGTCGTGTTCCTAGTCGAGTGCTCAAGGCCGCTACGGAGGTCGAAGAAAGCGCCAGTTGTTCGCAAGTCGACGGAAGCGTCTAGCGCGCTTAAGTTATTTAAAACATTGGCCGGTGAGAGAGGATTTGAACCTCCGA
>PLQW01000039.1:2475-3944 GCA_003160215.1 Acidobacteriaceae bacterium | reverse complement strand
AGGCGCTCGAAATGGATCCATGCAATGCTGGCGCGAACGATGCCCGGCGGATCGTAGAGCAGATCCTCGGGCGGCTCTCGGGACGCGAAGCGGATCAGAATGCGGCTCAACTGATCGACGCAGGTGATAGCGGTGGTGGGGTCGTTGACGGCGGGCGAGATCGCCTTCAACGCCACATCGACAATCTGCAGGACGCCAAACTCCACGTCCTGCTGCAACGTTCTAGTCGGGCCGCAATCGAACGCGGCAAGCAGTTCGGAGGTTCCTTCGGGGGGCAGACGGTCCCCCTTTGAGACCATCATCAGCGGGATGCCCGCCGGAACGAAGTGGCCGACCCTCCGCAGAACGCGGATACTGACGTGATAGTGCTTCGCAACGGCAACCACGCGTCGCTTATCGACGAAGCGGATGTAGCCGGAAACATTGCTCAAGACGGCCACCTCGCTCGGGTTGGGTCTGAGCGGTGCAGCATCCTTCAGGTGGTTCGGCCGGTGCGGCCCGGGCATGATCTCATCGATCATGGCTTCGGTTTCTTCCGCAATTCTATCGACGATGTGATTGACGCTGATGGCCTGCGAGATGTGGTGAATGAAAAAGAGCAGCAAACCGACG
The DNA here is from genome assembly GCA_003160215.1 of Acidobacteriaceae bacterium. GTDB lineage: Bacteria > Acidobacteriota > Terriglobia > Terriglobales > Acidobacteriaceae > Bog-257. The sequence goes on along the minus strand of PLQW01000039.1, from coordinate 3,332 downwards.
CAGGCCAGCGCCAGCACCATCGCTCCCAAGACCGTGGCCACTGGAGCGAAGGGGTGAGGGAGCGAGCGCGCCGTCGGAAGCGCCGCCATGCAGTACGAGAAAGTGCCAAGGAAGATACCGAGCGTCCATTGCGTCACGCGGTCCCTGGAAAAACTGACGATGATACGCGGGGAGAACTGCATCGACGCAAGGGTGAGCGTCATAAGCAGGATGGCGAACACGATCGACACCACCGTCATGATGGAGGCGGCGATGCCCGCCAGAATGACCTGGGCAACTTGCGGGTCGGCGTGCGAGGGGAACAGGGTGGAGGGCACCCAGGCGCTGACGGCCGGATATTCCTCTTCCAACCACGACAGGAGCGCGCCCGCGCAACCCAGCGACAGCGCAATGGTGAGCGGGCGAACCAAAAAGCCGCCACGCAGGTTGTACATGGCGTGGCGAAGTAACAAAGGCAGACTTTTGCTCACGGTTCTCTCTCTGTTCAAGTCACCGTGGAAGTTTGCATCTCGGAGTCGCCAGAGATGACCGGTTAAATACTGCCAACCGAGTGCCACCAAAACTGGGTTCCGGTGCCTATCGGTCGATTTCCAGATCTAGAGTCCCTAGAACATGACCATCAGGGCCCCAGTCATCCGGTTCTCGCTGTAACGAAGATCAGGCGTCCAACCCGGCACAACCGAGCCCAGTGCGCCCGTGTTGCCGCCGGGAGGCGTGATTCCCCCCGGTCCGGAGAAGTAGGGCACGTTGGAAGCACGGTGGTTGTATTCCATGCGGAAGGTGACGTACTGGCTCGGCATGTAATCCACCGTGGCGGAAACATCCCATGCCTTGTACGGATCGCCGGGATTCTCCGT
>PLQW01000039.1:0-2462 GCA_003160215.1 Acidobacteriaceae bacterium | reverse complement strand
CCAACAAAGCTCTGCTTGGGACCCTTGGCTGAATCACCCGCGCAGCTCACGCCGCCCCCGTGCTCGCATCCCAGGTCGCCGGTAAACGAGAACGCGGCCATATCGAGGAAGCGGGAAGGATTCTGGTAGTACTTGTATTGTAGGCTGTCGTCGGTGTGGTAACGCACCCGATTCGGGACGCCGAGTGCGTCCTCGCCCAGCATGTACTGATTACCCAGAATCGAAAGCCGGCCATTGGGCCGCCATAGGATCTGCGCGCCGATGCCCGGCCGGTTATTGAAGCGGCCATAAGCTTGCCATCCGTTCACCAGCCAGGGCTCGATTTTCAAGTGCTCATTGGGGAAAATCTGTACCCGCATGCCATTGAAGAACCACGGCGTGTTCGAGGACACATACGACGGCTGATAGGCCCAGTTGTCGAAGTTGTAATAGCTGAAGAGGCCGACATACGACATGAAGATGCCGGCTTGAATATTGATCCCATCCATTACGTTGAGGTGATATCCGGCGTACGCCTCGGAGACGTAGCGATAGGCATCGGCGAGGTTCCATTGGCCGCGTGCCGGGCTGGCATCGTTGCGTGGTGTTGTCGTGGAATACATGCCGAACTGCGTCATTACTCTGGCTTGCACGTTGTCCCAGTGAAAATCGCCGCCGACGCCGAGCTGGGTCACCTGAAATTCGTTTGCCCGGAAGATTTCGCTCGATCCGCCAATCGTGTCGTCTTTGGGGTGCCTGAAGTCGTAAACATAGTCCACGTCGGCGCGGATTTCAGGGGTGAAGAACTTGGTATCGAGCGGCACTTCCTTGATGCGCGAGTTGCCATTCAACCAGCTGAAATCGGCAAAGGAAAACGGCCCTGGTTTCGCTGCCTTCCCGGGCGCGACCGCCTGCAAAGAACCCTCTGCTGGAGCTTGCGCGACGGAACCCACCTCGGCGGTGGAATGCACCGCTGGGGCGCCGTCCGCCATCGTGGTCAGTTGTGCTTGGGCGTTGCGGCGGTTCAGCTCCGCCTCCAGTTGCTCGATGCGCCTCTGCATGGCATCCAGCTGCTTCTGTACGGCTGGGGAAACCTGCTCATCGGCGGCGCTTGGTGCTGACGCCGGCGCGGCGCTGCTTTGCGCCTTCATCTGCGGGGCGGTGCCAACCAAACCCACCGCAAGCAACAGCGCTGCGCCCTTCCGGGCATCGGTAGACAGAAACTCGGCCATCTGTTGTTCGAGATAGATCAGCCACCTCCGCCCGGCTGCGGAATCGACAGCCTCGGTCGAGCTTAGCTTGTGGACAACAGGATGCTTCGACAATCTGCGCCGTGAATCCGCAATGCACGCGACCAGAAATACTGTGAAGAACAGGATGCTTGCCGCGCAGATGACCAGGAATGAAGTGTTCATATCTACCTTCCCCACACGTGTGCCCGTGTGTGGCTACACCAGTAGCATTGAAGCACTCCGTCCATAAGCGCCGCCTAAAGGTTTCGTAAAGTTTTTATAAAGACCAGAAACGGAAATCGCTAAGCGATTCAAGGCTGGTGTTCTGGTCTTGGCCTGGATGGGGATCAGGGCAGCGGATCTGAGCCCTAGACGGTGAAACAGGTCGGGAGAGGACTTACAAATTCTTTATGCAAGATTTATTCAACCTTTACGGGCGGCGATGTCTAATCCACCGAGCGCAGAAAGGCGCTCAATGAGATATGTCAACCCAGGAAGTTTTCGTTCAGCAGTTTGCGCGATTGTTCCATCACTATCGCGATGCCTTATCGCCGGAAGCAGAACAGGAAAATGCAACGTGGAACTCGGTTCCCGCCGACGAACGCCATCGTCTGGTTGCGGCCGCACGGTTAGCCATCCTCGAGCTGGAAACCAACGCTCGCATGGAAGATGACTCGCGTCGCTATTTTGCCAAACCGGGAGAGGCCGAGTGGGGATGCTGAGCCAGCTCCTAATGGCAGCGCGACTGTGGACACAGCAGGAACCATGGGCCGCGTTAACGGCAAGTTTTAGACCTGCGTTGCGACTGTTGTCGATGATCACGGGAATCAACCCCCGGCGTGTTTCAAATTAATTTCCGAGCAAGATCTCTGCCTGTGCAGCTCGGAGGTGCAACGTGGCAACTGCAAAAGCAAATCACCTGCCGGCCTTGGCGCTCGCCGCCATTAGGCCCGCATTAGCAGAGGCCAAACTGTTGACCGATAAGCATGCGCGCGACGCGGTTTACGTGGTGACGCTTGCCGCAGAACTGCGCAGTATCGAAGACAAGATCGTCGCCATGGAGGAAGCCCTACAGCTCGTTTCGCAGCAGGAAGATGCTCTGGCCCTGGGAAGGGGCTGCCGCACGCCCCAAGATGGTCCCGATGCGCACTGGATTCGGGCAAAATCCAGCGAGTTGAGCCAACGTCTTCGCCGAATCGAGCAATCCGCCGAAAGCGAGTAAATCACCTTTATTGATCTCTGCATAAATAA
>PLQW01000203.1 GCA_003160215.1 Acidobacteriaceae bacterium | reverse complement strand
GCGATACAGGCGGAAAAGAGAAATGCACACGTCTGCATCTTCACTTTGCTAGGATGATGGAAGCGAGGTCACGCTGGATTTGAGTTTGAGGAGGCTGCATTGTCCGATCTTTCCCCTGCTTTTCCCCCCGTTCCGTTAACTCTTGAAGGTTCATTCCTGCTCCACCAGTTTTTTCGCTTCGATTGGAAGGCGTGGCGGGCCCGCGTGGAAGGCGAACGCAAAGAGGTTGCCGCACAGGCCGTTGCCGCACTTCAGCGTTTGGAGCGTGCCAGTCCCAAAGAAACAAATCCGGCCGCGCCGATTCAAACCGCGCTCTTCTCCCAGCTCGGCCACAAAGGCGATCTGATTCTCGTTCACTTCCGCAGCTCGCTCGAAGCGCTGAACCAGGTTGAACTCGATCTGGCGCAGACCACGCTGCACGATTTTCTTGATCTGCGACACTCCTACGTCTCTGTTGTCGAACTCGGCCTCTACGAGTCAACGCGCAAAACCTACGAAGCCGCGGCCAATCTGGAGCAGCACTCGCCGGAGTGGAAAGCCGAAATCGCCGCTTCGCTCAAGCGCGGATCAGCCGCCATGGCCCCGCGCCTCTTCCCCGCAGTTCCCGAGGCCAAGTATCTCTGCTTCTATCCCATGGATCGCAAGCGCGGTGAAGAGAAGAATTGGTATACGCTGCCCATCGAGGAGCGCCAGCGCCAAATGGAAGAACACGGCATGGTGGGCCGCCGCTACGCCGGCAAGGTGCAGCAGATTATCACGGGCTCCATCGGCTTCGACGATTGGGAGTGGGGCGTGGATCTGTTTGCCCTCGATCCGCTGGTGTTCAAGAAACTGATTTACGAAATGCGCTTCGACGAAGTCAGTGCGGTGTATGCGTTGTTTGGGCAGTTCTTCGTTGGTGTGCGACTTCCGGTACAAAGGCTGGGCGAGTGGTTGGGAGTCAGCAGCTAGCGAATTGCAGGTGGTACTGTGCCGTCCCTGAAGGGACTCGTTAATTTTTTCCAGTTTACCCAGGGCTTACGCCCTGGGCTAATATTATCTCGCCCCTGCGGGGCTTTGAGTTTGTGCACTCGTTCCACCGTTCCAGCTCAGAACGAGTTCTCACACATGCCCTGAGGCCCGCACTACGTAGGCTACAGAACTCTGGAGCGGCTCCAATCTCCATAATCTAATTCGGAGTTATTCCTAAACAACATGATTGCTCACATTCTTGAAGTGGTCGGGGCATGGATCGTCGGCGTCATCTCGGCGGGTGGCTACGGTGGCGTGATGCTGCTGATGGCCATCGAGTCGGCATGCATTCCGTTGCCGTCGGAAATCATCATGCCGTTCTCCGGATACCTGGTATATACCGGCCGCTTTTCGTTGCTGGCGGTGGCCACGTGGGGCGCGATCGGCTGCAACCTGGGTTCGGTGCTGGCCTACGAGATTGGCTACTTCGGCGGCCGGCCAGTGGTGGAGCGCTATGGCCGCTACATCTTCCTCAGCCAGCGCGAACTTAACATCGCCGACCGGTTCTTCGAGCGCCGAGGCGCGGTCGCAGTGCTGATCGCGCGCTTGCTGCCGATGGTCCGCACCTTCATCGCGCTCCCTGCCGGAATCGCGCGCATGCCGCGTCTCAAGTTCCACATCTACACGTTTGTCGGATCGTGGCCTTGGTGCTTTGTGCTGGCATACGTCGGAATGCGGTTGGGCGAACAATGGGACAAAGACCCGCGACTGAAGATGTGGTTCCACCGGCTGGACGCGATCATTCTGGCCGTGATTGTTGTCGCGGCGGTTTACTTTGTCTGGTCCCACCTGCAGCATCGGGTGGGCAGGGACCACGGTCGCAAAGAGCAATGATGACATTATGACGTTTTCAGAATTGGTGTAGTCCGCCGATTCGGGTAGAGCGGCGCTCTAGCGCCGCGTTCGCGCACTTCGTACCACCGTCCAGTATGCCGATATTGTTTCACCGAGGGGAGCCTGGCGCGCGCCGAACAAGGCAGCTAGCGAACGCAATAACATTCCGGCGATGATCCCCGCGCGCAATGTAGCTACCTGTCCGCTGGAAAAATATTTGCGTGCGTAACGCAGCATGTTGCCGTACCAGAACATCTGCTTGTCGCGGAACGGCAACTGGCCCACACTGTGCCCGCCGCTGTGGCGGAAACGCGCCGCAGGGCAATAAATGATCTTGCCGCCGTTCTCCCGCAGCCGCTTGCAGAGATCGACATCCTCGAACCACACGGGAAAGAACTGCTCGTCGAAACCGCCAACCGACTCCCAAGCCGCTCGTGTGACTGCGAGGCACGCCCCGGCCGGCTGCTCGACCGCCTGTTGCTGGGAATAATCGGCGTCGAGACATCGATAACTTCGATTTACCGAATTGTGCGGCCACAGTTGGTTCACCAGCATCACTTCGCAAAGCAAGGATGCGAGTGATGGCAGCCTCCGAAACGCGAAGCCGCGCGCCGGTTGTCCGTCGTCGTCCAGCAGCGCGCCGCCGACTGCGACTGCGCCGCTGGTTTCGAGGCACTGCAGCAGCGCTTTGACGGCTCCTGGCTCGGCGATGGCGTCGGGATTGAGCACCAGTAGGACATCTCCGGATCTCTCGCGTGCTCCTTGATTCACGGCGGCGGCAAAGCCAAGATTTTCCGAGTTTGCCACCAGATGCACAGGATGCCAGGCGACGAATTCCTCCACCCGCGCCACGGTCTCGTCGTGCGAGGCGTTGTCCACGAGTACGACCTCGCAGTCTTCGCGCGCCAGCGCCTCCAGGCAGGACCCGATGCTGGCGCCAGAGTTGTAGGTCACGATAATGGCGGAGCAGCGCAACATAGGTCAGGAAGCACGCATTATAATCGTCGCTTCGTTTATTCTTCGAAGGGGAGCGCACGTCCACCGCTGTGGCCGCGCCTGGAGAGAACTTGGAAATCATCGAAACCCGTCTGCCCGGCGTGCTCGTGGTAAAGCCGCGAGTCCACGAAGACCCGCGCGGCTTCTTCATGGAAACCTATCGCCAGAACGTGCTGGCGGGCGCCGGCATCAAGGACCAGTTCGTGCAAGACAATCATTCGCGTTCATCGCGCGGAGTGCTGCGCGGGTTGCACTACCAGCTCCGGAATCCGCAGGCCAAGCTGTGTCGCGTGGTGCAGGGCGAGGTGCTCGACATCGCGGTGGATGTTCGCGTCAGCTCACCGACCTTCGGCGAGTGGGTGAGTGTATTGCTCTCCGCGGAAAACCACTTGCAGCTCTATATTCCGAAGGGATTCGCGCACGGCTTTGTGGTGCAGTCCGAAACCGCCGACTTCCTCTACAAATGCAGCGACTACTACGATGCCAGCGACGACCGGGGAGTGCTTTGGAACGATCCGGAAATCGGCATCGATTGGCAAACGCCGTCGCCGCTCCTGTCGGACAAGGACAGGCGTTACCTTGCACTTTCGCAGATTGCGCGCGACCAGTTGCCGCGATACCAGATATGAGCGTGCGACTTCTCATCACCGGCGCGACAGGCCAGATCGGCTGGCATTTGCAGCGAACTCTGGCGCCGTTAGGCGATGTGACTGCCCTTACGCGCGACCAGTTAGATTTGTCTGATCTCGACGCCGTGACGCGGACGGTACGCGAATTCGAACCGGATGTCCTGGTAAACGCCGCCGCCTATACGGCGGTGGACAAGGCCGAGAGCGAGCCGGAACTGGCGCGGACTGTCAACGCTCTGGCTCCCGCGCGCATGGCGGAGGAGTTGGCACGCAACGGCTGCCTGCTCGTCCACTACTCCACCGATTACGTTTTCGACGGCAACAAGCCCGTGGCCTCCGCGTATCAAGAGAACGATGCGACTGGGCCACTCAACGTCTATGGTCAGACTAAGCTGGAAGGCGAGAAGTTGATCGTCGGCGCTGGGTGCCCATACATCATTCTGCGAACCACCTGGGTGTACGACACGCGCGGCAAGAATTTTCTGCGCACCGTTTTGCGTCTGGCTCGCGAAAAGGAAGAACTGCGCATGGTGGGCGACCAGTACGGTGCGCCGACGTGGGCGCGGACGATCGCAGAGGCAACCGCGATCATTCTGGCTAGATCGCTGGAACGCAACAGTGAAACCGGCGCCTGGCAAAGTGGGCTTTTCCATCTCACCGCCGCCGAGCAGACCTCCTGGGTAGGGTTTGCGCGGGCGATCCTTGAGGACTACGAAGCGCTCCTCGATTGGCCCGCAGAGACCGGGGAATTCGGCGGGCCCTTGAAGGCCAAGCGTGTTGTCCCCATCACCAGCGACCAATTTCAGGCGCCTGCCCGCCGGCCGCGGAATTCTGTGCTCTCCAACGCGAAGGTGCAAGCTGCGTTCGGCGTTATGCTGCCGGATTGGCGGAGCCAACTGCGGCTTGCCATGCAGGACGCGATTCGCTGATAATCTTGATTATTCGGTTGCTGAACAGTTCATCTTCCCGCGTTCCGGCGGCGTGCTTCCGCTGGGTTTTGGCAGAGGAAGCGCCAGCAGATTCTGTCGTACGCACCCACACTGTTCATGGCACAAGAACGGAGAGCTAATGAAGGGAATAGTCCTGGCGGGCGGCATTGGTACGCGCCTGTATCCGCTGACCCGCGTGACCAACAAGCACCTGCTGCCGGTGTATGACAAGCCGATGATTTTCTATCCCCTGCAAACGCTGGTGGATGCAGGCATTCGCGACATTCTGATCGTGACCGGCGGGCAAAACGCCGGCGATTTCCTGCGTCTGCTGCAGAACGGCAAGGAGTTCGGTCTGCAGCAACTCAGCTTTGCCTACCAGGAGGGAGAAGGCGGAATCGCCGATGCCCTGCGCCTCGCCGAGCCTTGGGCGAAGGGCGACAAAGTTTGCGTGGTGCTCGGCGATAACATCATTGAAGGTGACATTCGCGAGGCGGCTAGGGCCTTCGAGCGGCTCGAAAAGGGCGCCATGGTGCTGCTGAAGGAAGTGGTCGATCCCGAGCGCTTCGGAGTGCCTGTGTTTGAGCAAGGTCGCATCGTTCGCATTGAGGAGAAGCCCAAGAAGCCGCTCTCGTCGTATGCGGTCATCGGCATTTATTTTTACGATGGAACCGTCTTTGATCGCATACGCAACCTTAAGCCGTCGGGCCGCGGCGAGTACGAGATCACCGACATCAACAACAGCTACATTGCGGAAGGTACCCTGCAACACACGCTCCTGGAGGGCTGGTGGACCGACGCCGGCACCTTCGAATCGCTGTGGCACGCCAGCAGCATGGTGCGCGACAAGGTGCTGCGCAACGCCGAAGAGCCGGCGACGGTGCGCAGCCTATGAAGCTGCTGGTCACGGGAGGTGCTGGGTTCATCGGTTCCAACTTCGTTCATCACGCGCTGGCCACACATCCGGAATGGAAGCTGGTGGTCCTCGACAAGCTGACCTACGCCGGTAACTTGAAGAACCTGGAACCGGCGCTGCAGCAGGGCAGATGCGAGTTTGTGCAAGTGGACATCTGCGACCGCGCGGTGTTGGATGCGGTGCGCGGATGCGATGCCGTCATCCACTTCGCCGCCGAGAGCCATGTGGACCGCAGCATTGAGGATGCCGCGGCCTTCGTGCGTACCAATGTGGACGGGACGCACAACCTCATCCAGGCCTGCCGGGAAGTGGGCGTGCCGCGCTTCTTGCACGTCAGTACCGACGAAGTGTATGGCAGCCTCGGCGAGGAAGGCGAGTTCACGGAAGAATCTCCGCTGCAGCCGAACAGCCCGTACGCGGCCACCAAAGCGGCTTCCGATCTGCTGGTGCTGGCCTATGTGCGCACCCACAAGTTTGCTGCGGTGGTGACGCGCTGCTCCAATAACTACGGGCCATATCAGTTTCCGGAGAAGTTCATTCCGCTGATGATCGCGCAGGCGATGGCGGGCGAACGGCTGCCGGTGTATGGCAAAGGCAGCAACGTGCGCGACTGGATCCATGTCAGCGATCACTGCACCGCCCTGGATGCGGTGTTGCAGCGCGGGCGAGAGGGTGAGGTTTACAACATCGGTGGGGGATGCGAGAAGCGCAACCTCGAAGTTGCCAAGCTGATTCTCGCTGCCTTGGGCCGCTCCGAATCGCTGATTCAGTTCGTGAGCGACCGTAAGGGACACGACCTGCGCTACGCCATCAACTGCGAAAAGCTGGAACGCGAGCTAGGCTGGCGACCCGAGGTTGGTTTCGATCAGGGACTGGCGCAGACGATCGCGTGGTATCGCGAAAATGTGCCGTGGCTCGATGACGTGCGCACCGGCCAGTACCGCGACTACTTCCAGAAACACTACGTGCAGCGGGAGAAGACCTTCGCGCCGTAGCCTAGGGCGTGTTAAC
>PLQW01000017.1 GCA_003160215.1 Acidobacteriaceae bacterium | reverse complement strand
GGGCCATTGGCGATGCTCTGTTTGGCACCCGCCGTGGACTGCGCTGAAAGCGCTTCCTTGGAGATCCCAGAAAACTACTACTGGGACAAAACGGGTGCTCCGCCGCGGCTTTTCACGGCGGAGCATCGCTGGATGATGTTATTTGGATTTCGGCAAGTTCCGCCGGAATGCGTCTTCGAACGCCTTCTGCCGATGCCAATCCGGCGGGTTGAAAATGGGTGACTCCGTGTGGAAGCGATGGAGCCCCGGAATCGTCGGGGTTCTGCAGAGATTCCCGGGCCCAAGTTGGGGGGGAGTTAAATCGGTCGTAAGATACGCGGACGTGTCACAAACGATCGGCCCCCCGGAATTCGACGTGACCGAATCCGTTTGAACTACTGCGCTGGAGTTGCCCAGGATTTGGACGCCAGGTCCTCCATTCCCCGAAATCACCGCATTGTAAAGTTGTGCCTGTGAATTGCCGTCGATTCTGATCGCGGCTTGCCCGGGATTATTTTGGATAAAGTTATTGCCGTTCGTCGTGAGTTCTGAGTTTCCGTAAACGTCGATGCCGGCCTCGGAATGCCCTGTCACGTATCCCGCGGTCGCCAATGTGAGTTGGCTTCCAAACCGGACGACGATTCCAACGGGACCATTCTGCTGTACGTAGTTCTGAAACGACGTTCCCAGGTAGCCGCCGCCGACAAGTTGCCCCTCGGAGTGGCTATCGATCAATATTCCGGCGTACTGGTTGCCGCTCACGATATTGTCTCCGCTGAGCGCGAGGAAGAGCCCCCTCGATCCCCTGATGAGCTGAATTCCGTCCCCTCCATAATTGGAAGAGCCTCCAGCGTTGTTCTCGAATTGGGTATTCCCATAAACATAAAGGTCGCTTTGGTCGACGTTGACTCCAAACTGGGCGTTGTTATTGACTGCGATCGGCGCGCCTCCAGTCCAGGGCAGCAGCCACAATGTTGAGTTTTCGCTAAGGTAGATTCCGGCATTTCCGTTACTGGAGTAGTTTCCGGAACCCTGGATATACACAGATGAGTTTCCGTTGATGTTGGCGCCGTATCCGGAATTGTTACTGCTGCTGCAGGAGTCGATCATGACATTGCGGCTGCTCCGGTAGACGTTAATGCCGTTGCCGTACCCTGAGATTATGCTGAACCCGTAGAGGAAAACGTTGTTCGATCCATTGACCGTGAAGCTGCCGTGGAGGACCACCGCCCCGGGCCACCATGTTCCGATCGAGATGTTGCTCACGTTTGTGATGTTCACGTCTTCGTAGCATGTGCCGGGGTAGACATAGATGTAAGCCCCATTCGATGCTGCCGAGAGTGCGTAGTTGATGGACGAGTAGGTCCCGGGAGTGCTCCCGGAGCAGTCAACCAGCAGATACTGGGCGCCGGCGCGATTTGCGATAAAAAACAGGCAGAAAAACATCATCGCGCCGAGAAGAAACTTGCGATTGCAGATTTCTTTCATTGCATCCTCCTGATGCGATACATCCCGAGGCGTTCTCTGGGATTCTCTGGAACGGTTCTCATGTGAGCCATGCAGGGGCCGGGCACTCGGCACGGCCCCTTTGGCGCAGCAGATGTTCAGTTCACGGGAAGCCTGCAGCTATTTGCTCATCTTGATGAAGTAAGTGATGTTAAACCCCCAGCTTCCAAAGTTCGCCCCAAACTGGATCGTGTGATTGCCCGGAGGCAGTGGGGCCAGCATCAAATACTCCCCATCATCGACGGCTGGATAGTAAGTTTCCGCCTGAAAATTGTTGGGTGGCGGATAGACGGCTTTCAGATAGTTGTCATAGGGGATGGTAAAGCCGAAGACTGTCGATTGAACTTTGTAGTTCTCGAGGTGCGGAACCTTCACTCCGTCAATGATCGCGTAATCAGCAGGCGGTGCACCGGCGACCCAGGGATCCCAGTTCTGGCGCATGTAACCGATCTGCTGATAATTCACATCGCCAGGATGCTCGTTCACGTTCTCTTCCAACGCCGAGTCTTCAGCGTTGTAAACCGGGAAGTAAATCATCTTTCCTTTTGGGATGGAACAGCTTCGCTGCACGTTGTTTGTGCTGCAGGTGGTGTCTCCGTTGGCGCAGAACTTTCCACCGAGGAACCACACCGGTCCGGACTGGCCCACAGTGCAGTCTCCTTTGTCGAACAGCGGGTGATTCGCTACGGGAATCGAATATGCCCACTGCTGCCATTCTGAATCCCATTCGCTGAAGGTTCTTGCGAACACCACGGAGTTGGGGTCGACGACGTAGTCGAGTACATTGGGGCCCTTGGCGACGCCCAGATTGGCACCCGCCGTTGACTGCGCTACGAGCGCGAATGCGCCGAAAAACAGGACTGCAAGAATCAACCAGGTTCTCTTCATGAATTCTCTCCTTTATCACAGGTGAGGAGCCGCACAGGAGGAAGCCGGAGGCGGGGGCGGACCGCGGCGGGTAGTCACTGAAGCGCGATTCCCTGATGTGCCGGCTGGTTACCGCGATATAGTGCGCCGCCGAGGGCGGCGTTTCAATGCAAGGCATGTCATTTCTAAGTCAGAGATAAGTCACAATAAAACTCGAAATAGATTAGTAACTTAGCTTAATTTTGGCCGTGCGCGCGGCGGAAATCGTGCTAAACTTCCGCCATCCAAACGAGTGCGCGCCAAGGCGCTTTCATTCGTGTCCAGCCCGCCTTTCCGTGCTGAAAGCGTCTCGGTATGGATATCGATCGTCGATCGGATCATCGCATCCTGTTCAAGGGATTCGAGCTGAATCTCCTTACCCGGGAACTGTACAGGCGCGGCCTAAGGGTGAGGCTTCACGGCCAGCCCGTCGAAGTGCTATCGATTCTGACTGCGCGTCCTGGCGAGTTGGTCACACGCGAGGCGCTCAAGAAAGCTCTCTGGCCAGAAGACACTTTCGTCGACTTCGAGCACAGCCTCAGTAGCACGATCAACCGGTTGCGCGATGCGTTGGGCGACGATGCCGACAGGCCACGGTTCATCGAGACCATTCCACGGTTGGGATACCGGTTTATCGCGCCCATTTCGATTGCGACATCTTTCCGGAGTGGCACGACGAGCAAGCCGCAGGAGACAACCACGGCGCTGGCCGAGGAAACGGCCGTTCCGCGGCAGTTGGTCAACCGACCCGNNCTAAGACCACCTCAGCGATGGTCTCACGGCGCAAATCATCGTTCAGCTGGGCCACATGTACAAGGATGTCAGCGTCATCTCTCCGGTCACGTCTCTCCATTTCGAGGGTTCAATCCATTCGTTTCCCCAGATTGCTGAAAAACTTCAGGCCAATTTCTTGCTCGTGGGGACAGTGTGGCGAAT
>PLQW01000012.1:2807-3323 GCA_003160215.1 Acidobacteriaceae bacterium | reverse complement strand
GATCAATATCCTCAGGAAGCAATGAGCCATTCGCACCCGGAATGATTACGATAGTATTGTTGCCGTCTCTGGAGATTGTGATCAGAGCTATTCCAGAGGAACCAGAGACGTTTCCCACGCAACTTGTGTCGATACCGGCTTGGTCAGCGCCGTCGCGAAGCTGGGCAGCAAACGGATCGCTACCTAGCTTGCCGATCATCTTCACGGAGGCTCCGAGGCGAGCAAGCGCAACAGCCTGGTTGGCGCCTTTGCCGCCGCAATGGGTTTGGAAATCGAGGCCGATGATCGTCTCCCCCAGAGCCGGGAGACGATCTACCCTCGCGACCAAGTCCAGATTTAGGCTTCCCACAACCACAATCGATCTCTGCATGCAACCTGCCACCTATTATCAAAAAAAGCAAACTGCAGCAATTACGGCCAAACCAATTTGGAAACAAATATGAGTAGAACCAGCCGGCGAGAGTCTGTATGCGCAAAGGCACCCTCGCGCCGGACGAAGCCATCCCATGCCGCCTA
>PLQW01000012.1:0-2783 GCA_003160215.1 Acidobacteriaceae bacterium | reverse complement strand
CTCGGTGAACTCTCTCCAAACGAAGACGCCCCAACATGCTGAAATCATTGTCGCACCTTGGCCAATTGAGTACGACACGGCAGGCCCCACGATGTGCGCCTGCGACGCGACACAGTTCACCACTGCACCAGTACACCAGACAACGCCGCCCAAAACTCCCCATAAGTGCCAGTTCCTTGGAGCGTGTAGGTAACCGCTCATCGAAGTGGGCCCTTGTGCATCGAGTGGCATTCGCATCAGCAAGTAGTTCATCGGGATGGAGCACACGATTACGCCAAGCACGAAGAAGAGGACGGCTGCATATGGTCCCGGTGCATTTTCGCCCGTCATTGCCTTTGAGACGAATGGGTAAAAGCATCCCATCAAAATTCCGGCAATTAGGCTGATGACAATACCTGGCCGGCTCATCGCAGGCCGATTTGCTTCGCGCAGTCTGTATGCAATTGCATCGAGCGCAATCGCACCCACCACAAGCGCAATTCCACCGAACAGTAACAACGGATCACCCTTCGGCGATATCAGGTAGCTGCCGATTGCACCTACCACAAGTGCCAGCCCAATACCGACAGGAAACGCAACCGCAAGGCCAGCGATATTGATCGCTGCAACTAGAAGGAGGTTGGCGATGTTGAATATCACTCCGCCAATGACCGCCAGGACAATAGGCTGCAGACTGGCGTGGGCGATGTCTGTATAGAATGGTCTCCCGGCACTTCCAAAGCTCCCTAACGTCGATCCCAAGACGACAGTTCCGATGATCAGACCGATGACATAATCCCAATAAAATAATTGAAATCTGTAGCCGGGACACAGTTTGAGTGTGTTCGCCCATGATCCCCAACACAACATACTTACGATCATGAAAGAGAGTGATATGAAGTACGTCTCAGGCTGATACATGCACGAACTCCTAGGCAGTTTCAAAGAGCACGACCAGTCCCCGGTTTTCAGGTTTCTGGTACTTAGGAGATTACAGGAGGCGCCGTTCGACAATGCCAAGTCGCGCTATCCTGTAATCCGATTNNGCTCAGGATTGGAGGAAAGCATCACTTTACCAAATCACAAAGGTAAATTCGTCGAGCTACCTCTCAACTTGGATAGCCGTGCTGACGTTGGTCACAGCCTATAGAGGACTGAGATACCTGGAACCTCGTTCGATCTTCTTTCCGCAGGGGCGGCCACGCTGGCAAGCAAGATCTGCCTGCGAGCATGGCCATTCCCCTCAGGTTGGGTTTAGAACTCCAGTTTCATACCGAACTGTATGATCCTGGGTGAATTCTGCTGATCCGACAACGTACCAAAGACGGTCGACGAGTTGGCTAGTGACGCAGAACTCAGATCTTTCGGAGCGGCATTGACGATAAACGTCTGTGAGTTTTCTCCGTTCGAGAAGATCGTCCGGTTGAAAGCGTTGAAGAAGTTGGCTTGAAATTGAAGATCGAGGTTTTCAAACAGTTGTGTTCNNCCTGGAAACCGAGAGATCTTCATTGGCATAGCGTGGCCAGCGTAGGCCTGAAAACGAAACAGGAGCATCTCCAAAAGTGGCCGCGGGGGGTATCGAAAATGCCGCCGGATTGAGCCAAAACTGGCAAGGCTGGCGGCCAGTGGTCGTTGGCAATGGACCGGAACATTTCTTTTGGTAAGCAGGATTCTTGAGCGGCTGACCGGGAACAACGTTGGGGCGGAAGGCATAGCCATCTCCTGCCGCGAAATAGGGATTGTTGGAGCCGAATGCATCGTACTCGATATGAACAGGCCGGCCGCTCTGATACTGCTGGATGCCAGAAACCGACCATCCTCCCACAAACTTGGAAGTTGCGCCCTTCCGGTTGAGAAACCGCTTATTGGGGCCAAACGGAAGCTCGTACGTGTAGCTAAGAGCGACTACATGCGGAATATCGGAAGTCGTGACAGAGCGTTCTGCCCGCTGATTGTAAAAGTCTTGTTGAAATGAGGCAGAGTAAATCGCATTTTGCCCGGCAGCGTTAGGCCCGGAGTTCGAATCGACATCCCCGATCGTCTTTGAAAACGTCCACGAAATCAGGGCGGTCAAGCCTTGTGAAAAGTGCTTTTGCAAGCTCGCTTGCAGGCCGTTATACGAGACGCTTCCGATGGNNATGGCCTTAGGGGGTTGTCGGTGTCACCGTATTGCGGTTGCGGCCGCAGAGCTTGGGCAGCAGTCGCCGCTGCCCCAAAAGTCGATACAAAGCCCGGCCAGGGCGCAGTGATTCCTGCAGCTTGTATCCTCGGGTCGGTGATGGGCAGCTCCAGCCAAACGTTCAAAGGCATCCCTGCCGCTGCTGCGGCAGAACTATACTTCGGAATGACCTGGTTGTAGTTTGTCTCGTTTGGCTTCGCCCATAAGCCGAGACTATAGGTGTGCATCCCAACATAACCGACATTGGCCACGATGCTAGAGCCAAGACTACGCTGGACTTGGAACGTCCAGTAAAACTGGACTGGAGGCGTTCCTGAACTGGGAAGGATCATGGTCGGATTATCGTTGCCATCCTCGATTCCGGGGTTGAGTTGAACTGGGGCAACCGCTGATGACGGAAAGCTGCTATCCCAGTAATAGGCTGGAGAACCGATATAATCCTGCGCTTGATTGAGAAAGGCCCTGTTGCCGAAACCGCCCGAAGTTGCCCAGCCAGCGATATCGCTCTCGCTGTTGTCGTTACCGATTGGGCGGCTGACCGAGGCGCCTCCACGGAACACCATCTTTCCCGAGCCAGGCGAGTACGCAAAGCCAAACCTGGGCTGGATTCCGTGATAGTCGATAG
>PLQW01000031.1:2032-4425 GCA_003160215.1 Acidobacteriaceae bacterium | reverse complement strand
TTCGCGGAGAATTCCTGTAAATGCGAGACCCTGCGCTACGTCATTATCATCCAGACCATCCATGGTGATGTTGCCCTGGTCAGAACGAACGCCATTGACGGCGCCGGTACGACTATCGCGTACTGCATCAACTTCTTGGCCGAGATACAAGACGCCCGGCTGCAAGCTGAGAAGATCGGGGACGTTGCGGTCGATCATCGGGAGTTCCTCGATGGTTCGATCGGTAATCGCATTACCAAGCGTTGCATCTGTGGCGTTCAACGTCTCGGTCTGCGCGGACACATTCACGGTTTGCGTGATTGCGCCCAAGCCCATCTTGAAATCGATCGTGGCAGGCAGGCTGACGAGCAGGTCGCTGACTTTGCTCTGATCTCCAAAACCAGGTGCGCTGACCTTCACCGTCCATGTGCCGGGAATCAGTTGTTGAAACTGGTACTCGCCGTGTGCATTTGCGGTAGTCTGATGTACCTCGCCCGTGGCAGCGCGCGTGGCGGTGACTGAAGCTCCGGGCAGAACTGCGCCGCTGGTGTCGGTCACAACTCCGTTCAGGGAAGTCGTAGCCTCCTGTCCGCGCAATGTGGGGGTGGAAAGAAAGAATACTGTCGCGATTGCGATGAAAAACGCCGTCACAAATTGCCGTTTCATTGACTACCTCCAAGAATGTTCCGCNNGGAATCGCACATCGCACCACATAGTCGACCCAGAAATGCTGCCTGCGCACATGGAGTCTCGCTTTCAACTCGCGGGAAATTTTACACGGCCCTCACAATGCGCGATTGCGAATATCGTTATCATTGAACGTAAACTCGCAATCCCGACGACCTCATAATGCAAGAAAAGCAATTATATTGCTCCGAAAATCGGCCGCGGCAGGCACCCTGGAACGACTGCGCCACGCCGCCCGTTCTGGCAGGCCCCCCCCCATCGACACACCCCCGTCGGCTTTGGCGACTGTCGGCTTTGCGTCATATCCACTCTTTGCGAGGTAAGCAGTTAGACCTTGGTGCGTAAGATAACCTCCTCAGCTCACATCGGGAATAGTTCGTGGGCGAAGTTGATGTTCGGTTTGCAAGCTAGGCACAATACGTTTCGGCATTTGGATCAACAGGGTCGAAAAACCAAGCTAACTCGTTGAAAAGACGTGGTCGCCTGGCGTGGTTTTTCATGCACTTTCGCGGGCCGAAGGCCCTAGATGACACACGAGAACATCCCAGCTGAGGTCTTGTTCGCTTCAGTACCTATCTACATCCAATAAGTGTGGCAGAAGCATATACCGTGACTGTCCGCAACATCGCCTCGCGGCGGATCCGGGGATGTCTGCTGCTTTGCGCTCGNNTTCCTCGGCGTACTGTCGAGTACGCCTGCGTCGCCCTCCCGTCGCGCGCCCTGTATCCATGCCCACCTGCGCCGCCTCGCTACGAAATCTGGTGAGAGACGCGGCTAAGCCTTCTCCGCCGCGGCGGTCTTGCCGGCAATTCGTCCAAAGGTGATGGCTCGGCCGCAGCTGATGCCAGCGACGTTGCGCGGATAGGTGTCGCCGAAAAATCCTCCACTCGTATTGCCTGAGGCATACAACCCTGGAATCGGCCTACCTTCCTTATCCAGCACCTGCATCTTCTCGTTGATCTTCAAGCCGCTGACGGAGACAAGCGCGAAATTACGCACCTGCGCCGCGTAATAGGGCGGCTTGCCGAGGAATTTCATTTTCCTTCCGTCGACGCCGAAGTCCACGTCCTTTTTGTTTTTAGCCAGTTCGTTATAGCGAGTGACCGTAGCCGTGAAAACTTCGGGGGCGACCTCCATTTTCTTGGCCAGTTCTTCGATGGAATTGGCGACAAGGATAGTCTCTTCCTTGGCGGTCCTTCCCAGTTGTTTTGCGACGGAATCAACGCTGGAGTCGAAGATCGACCAATTAAAGTGGCCAGGCTGGATGGCATTGGCATTGGCCTGACGGCAATAGTCCAGATCCTCGTTCACATACCTGCGGCCGTTTTTATCGACCCGCAACGACACGGTTTCGAAGATCAGAGGGGATACAGACTTGTTCTTGAGAACTCCGTTGCACACGATCAGACAATGCGGCGGTTCGTCCATATCGGCACCGTTCGCCAATCCCATATTATGGCCGTCACCCGTACAGATCTTGCTGAACGAGCTGAATCTCTCGATTCTCAGGTCTGACGGCCGTAAGTATTTTTCCATCATTTCAGGGTTGTTGTCGTAACCGCCGGTGCTCAGGATGACGCCCTTTCTGGCGTTGAATTGTATGTAATCGCCAGCGGCGGTCCGGCCGATCACTCCCGTGACCCGACCGTTTCCCGGCCTGATCAGCTGCACGCCCGGCGTGTTGTAACGGATGTCCCCCCCTTTCTGTTTCACAATCTGCATCACGA
>PLQW01000031.1:0-2026 GCA_003160215.1 Acidobacteriaceae bacterium | reverse complement strand
TTCCGTGAGGTCCAGGGATGCTCTCAAGCCTTCTGGTTCGACTTTCGAACGCAGCCAGTCGAGAGCTTCGCCGCTATGATCCACCCATGTGGTGATCAGTCTCTGGTCGACCCGATAGTTGGCCTGGATCATCAACTCAGAGATCAACTCTTCTCGATTGAGGACCACTCCCGCTTCTCTATGAATGCTGCTGTTGACACAGCCGTTATCGTTACCGCGCGCGGTGTAATTTCCTGCTTTTTCAAGCAATACCGTTTTGGCACCACCTTCAATCGCGGAAAGCGCAGCGCAAGCTCCCGAAATACCCACGCCGACGACAACCACATCCGCGCCGACTGTTTCCTTGACTTGGGAGGGAGAAATCTGCGGAACAGTCCCCTGTGGCGAGCCGACGGTTTCCATGCAAGCCCGTGCGATCCGTTCCGAGAAAAGTACGCTTCCCGGGGCGGCGGCAACTCCCATCCCCGCTACGGTCCCTTTCATGAAATCTCTTCTGTTGATGTTCTTATTCTTTTTCGTGTCCTCTTTCATTGCTCAGTCCTTCCAATATCCTAGTAAAGGCCCCGATCGGGTCATTGCACGGTACCACCGAGCGCAAAGTAGCGATAATGCCTATGATTCTAAGGCTTCGTAACTTTTCGTGCGTCTCGATCATGTCCCCCGCTCGGATGATTTTCTTTCGCTGGTTGCTACCATGATGCAGCCTTGCAAGCTTGTTCCGGCACGCCGGGGATGCGCTCCCATTGGTAGGCGTCGCGCAGCTCGCCACGAGGCAAGTAGGTAACTTCGAATGTCTTGCCATCGCGGGTCACCTGNNCCGCCCTCCTTCAGACCAGCCCTGGCGGCGTTGGAGTCGGGTCTGAGGTTCTCGACCACTGAGCGTTTTTTAATCTCCGGCCCGCCAAAACCCAAGTCGAAGCGAGGAATCTTTACGCTGATCCGCCGGAAGCACCGGCCATAGTCGCCCGACTCCGGAATCAGCTTTCGTCCACTCATCATGTCCCTGTGGATCGCAGGGCCCTCTTCGCCGAGTTCCTTGCGCAGGAGGTCGATCCATGTCGCTTCCGAGACCGGCTGCTCGTTCCGATCAAGGGCGACCATGGCACGGATCGGGTCATCGACTGAGCGTTTGCCGCCTGAGGCTCTGCGGATCTTGCCGGCCAGCACCGCGAAATAGATGGCGCCCCGGTCATAAGGCAGGACGTTGTAGCGCATATCCGACCAGAAGTTCGGCAGGATGTCGCTGTCCGGCGCGTTGATGACGTCGCTGGTGTAGTACCNNTAGTACCGTGAGGCTGTGAGGTTAATGTCGGCCAACCGCTTCTCGATCGGCATCAGGCCGGCGCGCCATGGCAGCAAGGTCTGGTAGTAGACGGCGTTGCCCTCACTGTACCACTTTGGCATATCGTCCGCAGTCCAAGTATGGGTCATCTCATGGCCGAGCAGATACTGCACGCTCTCGGCTGTGGTTTTGGGCGAATAGCCGAGCACGAAGGCTTGGGTCGCGGCGACTCCATTGCCGCCGGGATGGGCACGCAAGAAAACGTAATAGGGCNNGGCGCCGCGTACGTCGAAGGTCGGCACACCGGTCCAGACGGCAGAGAATGCACCGCTAGGAGGATCAGGCGCGCGTTTGATCGGTCCAGCCATGAACATTGCGAAGGCAAGCCGCGACAGCGGCATGGGGGTGGTGGTGACATTCCCTTCGCCAAGCGTCGAGACAGCGGCGGAGCCCGGCACCATGGCAGAAAGGTCCCAGTCCAAGGCGACGCGATAGCGCCCGGTCGTCTCAGGCGTAGCGNNACGCAACAGCATGTTCCAGATACCGAATACACCCAGCCCGTCGACATGCGGAATGGACGAAAGCGAACCCAGAAGGCCATTGTCGATCGGCCGGCGGTAGCGCACCGTCAGCATACCTTCGATATCGCGAGTGGAAGTCCAAGTCCGCCACCCCACTTTTTCGTCTGAGACTAGAGGTGCAGGACCTCGGTCGTCGCTGGCTGAAAGATCGACTGCGATCATG
>PLQW01000026.1 GCA_003160215.1 Acidobacteriaceae bacterium | reverse complement strand
CTTCACGAATAATGCGGACTAACGTATCTGGCAATGCTCGCAATAATCTCTCTTGCGTTTTCATCGATTAGCCACTGAGCTACTTGCGGGGTCGTCAATGCGGCGAGTTCTCGGTCGATAAAATACAAAGACCTGTGTGCGTTCCTTCCGGTAGCCAACCGTCTTCCAAACATTTTTCTTGCTACAATCCCTTCCTGATCCACTTCCTGAAGCAGCCTGAATATTTCTGGAAGCGGCCCACTTCGATCAGGAAAGATGTTCAGTGCTTCGACTTGCTCGAAGAGGTCAGCAGAGGCGTCCGCAATCTCATCATCAAAATAAACTTTCAAGAGTTTGAGAATATCTTCCACGTAAGACTCGGCATGATAGGAATTAAGCTCATTCGGATCCTTGCCAAAATATCTAAGTACATTTACCAGAGCAGCTTTACTTGTAAACTCTCGGAAATGATAGTAAGTAGAGCTAAGCATCGCGGGGTCCGCTATGATCAGAGGCAAAACCACATCAAACTGGTCTTCAGAGCAAATGGCTCCAGCAACATCGAGAATATTGATGCGAAGAGGGTCGTGTGCGCCCATCGCTTCCAGAATCTTGGGCACAAGATCCGGGCCGCCAGCGTTTACAAGAGCGATAATTCCACAATATCTGTACCGTACACTTTCGGTCTGATCCATC
Organism: Acidobacteriaceae bacterium; assembly: GCA_003160215.1. Taxonomy (GTDB): domain Bacteria; phylum Acidobacteriota; class Terriglobia; order Terriglobales; family Acidobacteriaceae; genus Bog-257. Next base: position 7,281 of record PLQW01000026.1, on the reverse strand, counting down.
GCTAATTGGAATGCCAAAGGTAGAAGTTTATCGGTGCGCTTTTTTAACAGCCCGAGTACCACGAGCGCATTACCGCGCTCCTTCTTGTTAGCTGAGTCCAGGCTGGCGGTCAGCTGAGCCTCCATCGCCGGTGTAATCAACCGTGAAAGCTGTCGCACGCTGAGAGCCGGGATATCGGAAATGAACTGGCCCTCCCTCATCGCAAGATCAAGAACTCCGATAACGACAGCATCTTTCTGGTGATCTGGTAGCGCCGCTGGGGAGATTGGTATCATCCAGAGCGGAAAGTGACGCACGAAGAATGCCCTGACATCGGTGTTCAGCTCAGCAAGATAACTTACGGTGTTTTTCCATGAATCATTGGGCGTAGTGCGATTGAAAAAAGATAGCTCTTTCACTCGATCCATCTGGGCATCCGCCAATTCCTCTGCTGCCAGATACTCGCCATAGGACCTCATCTGAAACGCCAGGCCATTCGTGGTCCGTTTTAAGATCGATTTGTCGAGCTCATTTAGAAGTTCGACCGCGTCTTGAGCCGAAATGTGCATCGCCTCTCTTATGACTCTCAGTGCCTCATCCTGCGAGAGTTCATTTCGAGCGTATATCTCCATTGTCACCGCAATCATTAACAGGGCCCTGCGCTGCCGCGCTCTGTGAAAGCGTGGCCTCGTCTGCAGGAGGCTGTCGATCATGTAACTTATATTGTCAGACCGCAGCTCACTCAGATTCCCCGTTTGGTGGAATTGCTGCGCCATGATTGACAAGACAAAGGGATTCCTTATCTCTTCCGCGGCATCGACTCGCTGAATAGCCGCAAGAAATGCTTCTCCATCCACACCAGATTTGTCGAGAAACATTCGAATGTCTTCATCGCCAAAGTCCAGGATGTGAAATACGTTTGCAAGTGGGGGCAACACAGTTTTATTGGCAACGTAAAACGCTTGCCGTGCGGTCAGGAACACCGAATCACTTGAGTGTGACAACAGAAATTCAGTGAGCTGATCACCGAACGCCTTCAAGTACTCTCGCGGAACTTCATCTACCCCATCGAGTATGTAACTCCGTCCGACCGCTTCACCATTGACCAGACGATCGGTCAGGAAGCAGATGTCAGGTCCAGCCGCTGCGAGCATGGCGTTGAGGTCACCCCGGTATTCCTTTAACTCAACGAAGAGTGGAAGCCGATTCGTGGTCTCAATCAGGCGTACGACGGCAGCCCGGGCGACAATACTTTTACCTCCACCTGGCTCCGCTAGCACAAGAACTTGCCCCCGTCCTAGGAGTTCTTCAAGAGTCGTTTCCTTGTCACGAAGCAAACCTCGAAACCTGAATTGCATCTCGTCAGAAATAGTGCTGGAATCATTGGCCGCTTGAAAATGACGCGGGACATATAGTTCCAAAGAAAGTTTCTGGTTGAGCTGCTCACGATAGTCGGTGAGTTCCTTCGTGGTAAGGGTATTTGCCGCAGGTGACACGTGTAGCCTTTCAATGGCCGCTGATTAGCAATTCGGGGTCGTCGGCGTGGCGGCTCTTATTCCTCATTAGCATAACGGTTTCTTAGGACTTGGCAAGAAGCATGAGGGATGTAGGGCCTGTCTTGTCGCGTGGGGCGAAGCAAAGCCTCGCCCCAGAGATTGTTGACACCTCACTCACCAGTTAGCCTGCCGATCTAACATCGCTCGCCGAACGTAGCCGGGAGCATGCCCATTGTGCCAACGACCACACCAGCGGCAGCGGTATGAAAGTTGCCATTCGTCGGACGGATACAGGCGACGAATTCTTCGCAGTGCAGCCTTGGCATCTTCACAACTTGGATACGCCACCTTCCGCGTACACATTTTCCGTCTCAAACCGCGTCTCGTAGCCATAACGTTTTTCCCTTTCAAATCCGCAAGTAGCGGACATAAAAAGGCAGAGAGAATTCTTGGAAGTCATGTGTACGGTAGAGATTGGGCGCGAACGGTGCTGCAGCGGAATGCCGCGTGTGGCAGTGAAAACTTTATAGAACTACGTGGAATGTGCGCACAAAAGAAAAATGCCCAGAGGATCTGGACATTTTTCAAATAAAACTACACAGAATTATTGCTGACGTTTTGAAAATAAAAAACTGCGCTGAAGCCGGACGGAATTGTGACGAGAGACAGATCTCCTGTTATCTCTCTTGGCAACATTATCGTATGTATCTATAATCAAAAGGTAATTCCATAACCGCGAGCAACTCGCCGCGTCGACATCTTCCCATTTTGGGAATCGCTCGCCCAAACGGAAAATCCTTTGAGCATCTGAGATCGATATGTAGCATTTGTAGCGAAGCCCAATTCGTCTTGCCGACTGGGGGCTGCGCGAACAAAATGAGGGAGCAAATGTTTCTGGCCACTGACACAACAAAAACAGCTACATGCCGCTCGTTTCCTGATTCCAGTCTTCTCGTTGATCTTAAAGTTAAGACTCTCGGCACTGTCGCAGCCAACTTCTTAGATCAGAGAGTGATGCTATCGATTAGTGATTCGTCGATTGCGAGTCGTGCTTTCAGGAGGAAAGTCGAATGACTCGAAAGGTGGCATTGTTGGTGGAGGGGGGAGGTCTTCGAGGGGCGTTCGCTGTCGGAGTTCTTCGGGTGCTGCTTGAGCGTTTGGGAGCGACCTCCTTTGACGGAGTATTCGCCGTCAGCTCGGGCGTGTTCGCTGCGAGCTATTTTGTGGCAAATCAAGGCGAGGACATGGAGGCAACTTGGCGAGACTTGGTGTGCAACAGGCAGCTAATAGACTACTGGAATATACTGAAACGGGAGCCGGTTCTTAAGTTAGACCATCTCATCGATTTATTCAAAGGTTCCGTAAGACTTAATCTCCAGCACATATACGACTCACCGGCTGAACTGCTATTTGTACTCACACATTGGGACACTGGGGCGCCTGCCTACTTCGACGCAAAACGCCCTGAGATCTTCGATCTAATGCGGGCATCATCTGCTCTTCCCCTAATATATAATCGTCCGGTCATCATAGATGGCCAACGATATTACGATGGCGGCCAAAGCGACGCCCTTCCGATTAAGTTCATTCTAGATCGGGGTTATGACCGAGTGTTGGTGGTTCGTACCAGACCGGCAAATTATAGGAAAACGAGAAGAAGTGCTTGGGGAGCCAACTTGGTTCTTCCGCATTCGAGGGAGGCACGAGGCGCCTGGGTAACTCTTTATGAGCGTTATAACGACGCGCTCGCATTTGCCGAGAATCCCCCCAATGGCGCAGTAATTCACCAGATCGCACCGGAAGGTTTGACGCTGAGCCGCTTAAGTCGAGACCGCGGGACAATCGGAGCGGCCATTGATGAAGGGAAGAAGATGTGCTCGCAATATCTTGAAACTCATGGTATCTCGCTGCTCGACTAGCCGCGTGGAGGCGGACTTAGCCGATGGTGACTCTTTTTGAAGTTCAGCTTGGAAAACTTGGTCACGCGTGGCAATGGCTAACACGCCAGAAGCAGCCTTGGCGCTTTGTCATCGCGCTCGTGTGCCTGGTACTTCTTGTTCTCGTAGCAACGCACTATCTTTCTGAACTAATAATCTTCGAAGAAAGCAATTCGGCGGTCAAGGCAATCCTGATCGGGATTTTGCTGGCATTGGCTGTGCTTCTTGCCTGGCTTGTACCCGCAAAGCTGTCACCTGTGAAATGGGACCAGGTCCTCTTCTTAACACGAGAAGAGCTGGCATTGAACGTTATTAGGCAGGTGGAAAGTGATGCGCTCACCATCGTAAGCGGCGAGTCAGGGGCAGGTAAGAGTACGCTGCTCAACGATTTCGTTATTCCCAAGTTGAAAGACGCCAATTGGAGCGTCATTTCAGTTCCCGGATTCCCGTCAGCAAAAGCCCTAGCGTCTGGCCTTTATGATGCTTTGCATGATGCAGGCATCAAAATCCAAATGCAGACGTTTCTCCGGACAGGATCGATCGGCGCTATACCGATAGGGCGGCCCATGCTCCTGGTGCTGGATCATTTTGAGCAGGTATTCTCTTGTTTTGACGATGAACGGCGAGCGGTTGGCGGCGCACCAGGGCTTCTGCAATGGTTTGATAAGTTCTTAACTTCGTGGATCTCGCCTGAAGCCAAACGTCACTGCATCATCATCCTTCGGAAGGAGTATTTTCTTAATCTACGGTGCTTTCAGGAAGTGTGCGTCGATGTCTTCACAAAAACAGTCGTGATTCCCACGATCGATTTCCGCGATACTAGCTCCGAGGACACATCACAAGCCACTGCCGAGCTGCAGGACATCGTCCACAACAATGAAACCGTGGAGTCTATCCTTGATGACTTGAAAGGGTCTGGGCAGGTGTTAGCTCTCGAAATCCAAGTGCTGTGTCGTATGCTTCGAGACATAGAGGAACATACCAAAGTAAGCAGCATTTCATTTCGCAATTACAAAGATCTTGGAAGACGGTCGGGATTGGTTAGAAGCTACTTTATGCGCATTGTGCAGTCTACACGCAATCCAACTGACACAAGTGCAGTATTGTTTGCGTTAAGCTGCGGCCGACGGCGTATAAGGTTGTCTGTCGACGAGATCCAGTTGGTCACGCACCGTCAGCGGGATTCTGTCGAAGCAGCCGTACAGGCACTGACCAACGCAGGTATCGTGCTTGAAGATTCAGGACTCTGCTCAATACGGCACGATTATTTGGCAAATGCCTTCGATGAGCTTAGTTCGGGTCTGCTGGAGGCCGGAGACCGTGACAGCATTAGATACTTCGTAGACCTGACGTTAGATAAAGAAGTTAATAAAGGCAGATTAGATCAGGTAACCATTAACGAGACGCCGAGGCGTGTTGACCTAATAGACCTCATTGCTCTGTCCTCGCTAATTATAGCTGTCATACGGTTATTTGGCGGATGGCACGGGGCTGATGTCTTGCGTGGGTGGGTTCCAGCGTCAGGTAGCAATGGCTCCCATATTGACCTACGCTATCTCCCATCGTTTATCGGATCAGTCAGCTGTGCACTATATGTCTGGCAACTGTTCAGGAATTTTGTTCTAAAGATCCCAGAGCGAAGGGTCTTCACATGGGTGACAGTCGCATTCATCTGGGTAATGATCCTCTGTGGAACCCTTGTGGTGCATTTGTGGTTGGTATTCGCGTGCCTGGGAGGTTTATTGATCGGTATTCGTTTAGGGTCAGCATATTGGCCGCTGGGCGGACGGCGGTTTGTAGTGCATCACGTTAATCTGCTGCAACAAACCACGAGCCGCTTTTTCGTCTACCTGTTGATGATCTTAATTATTGGAATAGTCATTGCCGCGGAGCGATATTGGCGGCCACTCGGCACGGATATTCTTATGGCCGTGGATGAACGGTATGGATTTGCGGCTGAGTTGGTACTAGCTCTTGGTATGTTCGCATACATGATGTACTCTTTAAGAACTCATGGGACAAAGGAGAAGGCGGCGGTGATGCTCGGCATCCTGGACAGAATGAAGGCAGCTTAGCTCGCTGATCACCTGGAACATCTGCTCGGCAGTTAGATGTTTGCGTGCTGCAATGTCACAGCAATTCTACGAATCAGGCGCTTCCAGGTTCGAGCAGCGCTCGGATGCGGGAACCAATTGTATCCGATATACAGTCTCCGTGACTGATGCGCTTTTACGTAGCGAGGTCGATCCACGTCGTCGCTGAACCAATAAAGACGCCAAGTAGTGCTTCCCAGGTTCGATATATGCTCCGAAGTGGGGCCCCCACTGGCGAGTTGCATAAGTGTTAGGCGAGAGTTGCGGGGATTATTCGGTTGGCGCTCGGCAGTTGGCCTTGCTTTTGTTGCAGGATCGCAGCAATTCTGCTGAGGAGGGGCTTCCAGGTTCGAGCGGTGTTCTGATGTGGGGAGCCACCACATAACTGTTGCCGATTACACAGCAACGTCGAGAGACATCACAGCCGAACCGATGAAAACGGCGACCAAGTCTTCCCAGGTTCGATGTATGCTCCGAGACGGGCCACCATTTTGATATTTAGACCGGTTTGCTAGTACCTGAAATGCAGAATCGAGTGTAATTACAGGGGTTTTCTCACGGACGATCCGGTTCGAGGTGATTCGTCGGAGCATTTCGCGTTTTTCCGCCGGAAAGCTTGATTCGTACAGTAAACAAGCATTATTTGCGAGTTCGAGGAATTCCCGAATCTTGTCAGGAATGCTCGCCTTCTGAGTTTGCAGGTTCTGAAGCTGGCTCTGTAATGCCTGGCCCTCCATGTGGAGGGTCGTTTTTCGTTTTGTGAAGGAGTCGGGGTCAAGATGCCCATCCACATAGGCATCTATCAAACGATTCAAGCGATCCTCGGTTTGGGTGAGCTTCAACTGGATCGCCGCCGCCATTTTGTTTTCTTCTTCGCCCCAATGCGTTTTCAATTCTTCAACCTTCGCAGAGAAGTATTTGTTCTCGGAATCAGAGAGTCGAAGACGCTCTAAGCTGCGGTTGACTTCGTCCTGGATGACCTCCTCGCGGACAGTTGTCATAGGGCAATCTCGCGTTTGACATCGGTAGTAGACGTGCCCTTTCTGCCTTTCTGGAATCAAAGTAAATCCGCAATGGTCACACTTGAATAAGCGCCGGAACAGAAAGTCATGTTTGTGCGGACCCGAATGAGATTTGCCGAGCATGATATCCCGGACACGATCAAAACTTTCCTGAGAGATCAACGGTTCGTGTGCACCCGGATACTGCATGCCGTTCTTTCTAATACGAATTGACCCTGTATAAAATGGGTTGTTTAGAATCAGTGACCATGCGGTTGCAGTAACTCGCTTACCGGACTTGGTACGCAGGCCGAGTTCAAACATCTTGTCGCTAAGACTCTCGTGACTGAATAGGCCTTCGGCATACAACTTGAAGGCCTGCGCGATCAAGGGACCACGGACAGGATCTATCCCCTTGGGCTTGCCAGCTCCGCAGTCGAGGTATCCGAGTGGTGCTGGCATGGGAAGAATTCCCTGCTTCAGCCGACCATAAAACCCCTTGATCGTTTCTTCCCGCAGATTTCGGATATAATCCGCCGCGACAACTGCCTGAATGTCTGCGGACAAGCGTCCTCCCCGAGAACTCAGGTCGAGTCCTTCGTTGACAAACCGCACGTCAATTCCTTCGTCAATCAGATCTCCAAGTTCAGACCAATCCTTGAGGTTTCTTGCACTGCGGTCAATCTTGTGAACGATTAGGCCGCCGGCCTCTCCATGCCGTAAGCACTTCAACATCTCCCCAAAGATAGGCCGGCTGCTTTTGGCAAGTTGGTTT
>PLQW01000257.1 GCA_003160215.1 Acidobacteriaceae bacterium | reverse complement strand
ATGGCCAGCGTGATGTGCCGGTACCAACCTTGCCAGTGGCGAACCTCGTAGTGATCCAGTCCGCATTCGCCCTTGGCAGTCTCAAAGCATTGCTCGATTTGCCAGCGTTGTCCGGCCACTCGGACCAGCGTCTCCAGCGTGTCTTTCCCGGTGGGAGCGTAACTGAGATAGTAGGCGTACTCGGGCTGTTCTTCGATACTGCGCCGCACCAGAAGCGCCCGCGCCCAGCCATCCTGCTCGGAGAACCGCATCAGGGCCCAGTCATAGAGCCGTTCGCCCTTGCTGCCGAAACCGGCGGAAAGCCGCCTCCATGCCTGGTCGGGCAAACTCTGCGCAATCGCGTCTACCCGATGCTGCGTCAAATCCGGTTGCCACAAGCGCTGATCAGAAGCCACCGCCAGCACATAGGCCATCTCCCGTCCCTCCAGGAACCGGCGCAGTTTGCTATCGTGGCCGTACACCTCGTCGGCGGCAACCCAGGCCGCAGTGGCGCCCGCATCCAAGGCCCGCCCGATCATGCGCCGCGCCAACTCCGGCTTGGTGGCAAACTCCACCGCCTCAGGAATCCCGGCCTCCCTGCGGCGTTCTCGATCCTCAGCCCACTCCTGCGGAATGTAGAGTTCCCGGTCCACCAGCGCCGAGCCTTGATCGCTGGCATAGCAGAGAAACACGCCGACCTGGCTGTTCTCGATGCGCCCCGCCGTGCCGCTATATTGACGCTTCACACCCGCCGAATGTTGACCCTTCTTCAGAAAACCCGTCTCATCGACGATGAGTACCGCCTCCCTACTGTACAGTTCTTCCACTCCATAACTGCGTATCCGGTCGCGCGCCTTTTCTGCATCCCAGCGCGCTCGGTCCAAAAGATGCTGGACCGCATAAGGCGCCGCTTCGCCCATCCACTCGGCCAACTGCCAGCCGTTCTTGCGCTCACAGCCGCTCAACAAGCCTTGCAAATACGCAAGGCTCCGCGCACGGGGTTCCGAACGCGCAAACAACTCCGCGATCAGCCCATGCGCCCGCAACAACTCGCGCTTCCATCCCGCCAGACGTTTCTCCATCACCCATGCCGGAGAATCACACCGCAGAGCGGATTCAGAGTAGCATACTTATCTACAACTGTAGTACTAAGCCCGGTGAGCCCCGCGATGAATTCTTTGGGACCGTGGTTGCGTTACAGGTTGTGGCCAGAATCGGAAAGCCCTTCAACCAGCCGCTGCTAAAAGCAATGCCTCGACCTTCGAATCCAGACCTTGGGCAACTTTCAGAGCTTCGGGGCTCCCGTACGTTGCAAGAAAGCTCGCCATCCTGTCGTATGACAGATGAACTCCATCCGCACGCTCGTCGATGAGGATTGTCACAGGTGCGTACGAGCCAGCATCCGGCACATGCTGAACCATTGAGCTCATGGTAACGGGATTGCCCACAAGAAGGCGCATGCTTTGCCGGGCCGTCGCTCCGTTTCTCTTGCGCAGCACGTCACCGAGATCGAGACGCATAAACTCCATTAGCTCCCACGGGCCAGTCGCTTCGCGCACGATCCTTTCAACTTCTGCGAATGTTTTTGCCGCGGCGATATTCTTGCCGAACGAACTCATTTCCGGATGCCCAATAGCCGCCCCCAACGCGGCAACTACATCGCGAAAACCTTTGAAAGAACTCACGCTAAATCGCTGAGCTTTGATTTCGTTCATTGCCATACGGCACCTCCATGAGAAACGGAAGACTGTGAGAGTGCTAAGTAGACGGTGCGACGTTTGCAACGATTCTCTTCCACTCTAAGCGGCTCGTAACTTTGAGACCGCCGGCAACAGGAGTTCCGGCTGCCCGTAATACAAGCCGATCGCCTTGCAGACCAATCGAGCGGGGCTGGCGTCCGTGGATCAGATTGGGCAGGAGTGAAACGGAGGGTATATGCGTGACCGTCGCCTTCTCCTCATCGACTTCATAGGCCCCGCAGTAGGCGATGTAACCACTTCCGGACTCCTGGTATTCATGCGGAGTTCCATGATGCCAGTCTGCCGAATGAAATTCGGGACGGCCCGGCTTCATCAACTGCGCAGAGACGAAGCCATCCGCCGTGTAGATCAGAAACCCTTGAGGATTGGGGCCGAATGGCTGGATATCGCCCCCGGTTTCATGTTCATCTGTGTAGGCAACCAGACGCCACACTCCTACGAGTCGGTTTGTGTAACTCGATTGTCCCGAGTCAGGTGCTCCGGATTGCGGGGTATAGGTGATGGCATTCATGCGGCTTCTCCAAAGGTCTTGTAGTCCGTATATCCATGTTCCGCACCACCGTAGAACGTGGAGCGGTCAGAAGCGCTCAATGGCTGATTTCCCTTGATCCGCTCGACCAGGTCTGGATTTGCAATGAAGAGTCGACCAAACACGATTGCGTCCGCGTGCTTTTGCTCGATGGCCAAGGAAGCAGCCGCTGAGAGTAGCGGGCCGTTGAATACAGACCGGAACAGTACGGCATTGTTGACAGCATTTTCGTGCAGTTCGTCAGTCAGACCGATCTCAGATCCACGGGCTTCGATCAGGTGCAGGTAAGCAAGGTGGTGCCGGCTCAGCTCTTTGATCACGAAGGTGAATAGCTCTTTGGGCTTGCTATCGTGGATGCCACCATACTGTCCGAAGGGCGAAAGACGCACGCCGAACCGATCCGCACCGATGGCGCCGCTGACTTTCCCAACAATCTCCAGTAGGAAACGGGACCTGTTCTCTAGCGAACCACCATAATTGTCGGTCCGTGTGTTGGTTCCGTCTTCCAGAAACTGTTCAATCAGGTGGCTGTTTGCTCCCTGCAGTTCTACCCCGTCAAAGCCTGCCCCGATCGCATTCAGAGCAGCCTGACGAAAGTTGCCCACGATGACTGGAATCTCAGAGGCTTCCAAGGCGCGGGGAATTTCAGCCTTCACCTGTTGGAAGTCTCTGGTGAGGGCAGGTATATTGCCAACAATCGCAGAGGGCGCCACCGGCACAGAGCCATCCGGCCGCAACGAAGAATGCGAGTTTCGTCCGTTGTGAGCAATTTGCATGATGATCCGTCCCCTGCGTGCATGAACGGCATCCGTGACGACGCGCCAACCGGCAATCTGTTCTGCCGTATAGATTCCCGGATCGCCTGGGTAGCCATGGGCCTCAGGACTGACTGCGGTGCCCTCAGAGATGATCAGACCTGCGGAAGCGCGCTGAGCGTAATACTTGGCATTAAGCGGAGTTGGCACGCCGTTGGCTCCCGCGCGCATTCGAGTGAGAGGCGCCATAATGATTCGATTTGGAAGCTGGAGGGCCCCGAGCCGTAGAGGACTGAAGAGCGATTCGATGGACATTGTGAGCCTCTCACTTTGGTCGTCTTCGCGGTATGACTACAGAAGCGTGATCTCGCCCATATCGATTGCAACGAGCAAAGGCTCTTTGACGAGCTGGTAATCGCCTTCGTACGCGTACACTCGACGCTGGGTCGGCACAATGATGCCGTCTACGTCGCGGTAGTCCGAGGCGTAATTGAGCCCGGTGGCGCCTCCAAGAATGTCGACCGTGTAGTCGTGCCGGCGCAGTAGTCCATCGGGTCCGAAGCAGGAGATCTGTTCCTTGGAATGGCTCTTCACATTATCGGGAAAGGTTACCTTCAACCGTCGCCAGGTTTCGCCCTCGACCTGAATCGACGAAATCTCCTCGGTAAGAAAGCCGTCACGAGTGTAGAGGAACGGCGTATTGAGGTACGTCCACAACGCCTCGCCGACAAAATACGCCACATGGATGTCGTCCCACGGCGTTTCTCTTTCTTGTCCCTCGAACGACGCCTCTGGGTTATCGCGGGCATCGATGAGAGTGCCGCCCGCCGTTTCGATTACAATGCGGCTCGGCTCGAAAACTGCTCGCTTGTTCTGGCCGGGGAAGTCCACAGTGAGGCGCTCTTCCCGCGTATCTGCGGTCAGCACCACGCTCTTCAGAACGTCTCCCTTACCCTTAACAAACCAGATCGCACCCGTAATCGATGCCGCAACCTTGATCGCCTTCACCTTGTTCCAACGGTTAAGACCGCCGTGTGCTTTGACTGCCAAATCCAATGGTTCGGTGTGGGCTGATCCTTTTGCGCCCGTGGCTTGCTCAATCGGCAGACCGTCTTTGGGATCCAAAACCATCGTTGCCGCTTTCATAGTGAGTTCCCCTCTCAGAAAATACTGTCCACGTCCACTGTGGTCATCCGCAACCTTGTCCCTCGGCGACCTGCTCTGCTCAGGCGAATCCTTCCGTTTTATTGCCCTGTCACCAGCGCCATGCAGAAACGAGTTTTCCTTTCCATCATGCGAGCATAGGTGGGGGAACGGCAGAATTCGGCGTTCATTCCCTAAACTTATCGCCGAACATAGGCAGGCCGCTCTTTGAGTCCTCCTGCGTTGCTTCATCTTGGAGCACATCCCAGTGCTCGGCCAGAGTCCCGTCCACCACGCGAACGATGTCCGCAGCAACCCAGTTCACAGGCCTTCCGTTTCCCGAAAATCGTCCGTGGACGATCACAACATCCCCTTCCGCAACAATCATTCCCGCTTCATATTTCAGCGCTGGCGGAGCGCTGCGAACAAGATCAAACAGGCCCTCGCGTCCAGGCGCGATATTGGCGCTGTGCTGAATGTAGTGAGGAGACCAATAGCGCTCTGCCGCAGCGTAGTCCCGCTTATTGAACAGCGTGTCGAATGCTTCAAGCACGAGCGCTTTATTTTTCGATTCGATCGTGTGATTCACTTTGGCCCTTCCGTTGCCTTCGATGACGTTCGGAAGATCGCTATGCTCGCGCGCGATATCTCGAGCAATATCATCCCTCCGGAGCCGATTTGTCGCGCTTCTCGCATGCAATTCGCCCTGGTGCGCCTAATGAAGTTTTGCTTTCGAGACGAGAGTCGACTCCTCTCGCTCATCACCTCTATTTCGGGCCGTGCAACGGCGAACTACCATCTTCAACCTATCAAGCAAATTTCCGGCAGACTGTATAAAACTGACCACTCTGCTCTGTTTGAGAACATTAGGATGGCTCGTTGAATGCTCGGAAAGAGCCGATGGCTGGTCGTTAACTGTCGGCGCGTAAGTGCGATCTGGAAGCGTCGTGAATGATCTCTTGAATGGAAGACGCGAATGACAGCAGAAGAAGTGCTCCGTGCGCATCGCGACATCTTTTACCGCTCTCTTATCCATCAGGATTACGAGGCACTTGCCGACCTATACGCAAACGAATACGTGCTGGTGAGACCTGACGGCTCTGTCCTTACTAAGGAAGCAGTTCTTCGCGATCTGAAACTCGGAGGTCTGACCTTCAAATCCATAGAGCTTATTGGTGAGGATGTGCGGATCTACGGAGAAACCGCGATCGTAACGGGAGAGAGCCGAACCCTCGCCAGCAGGAACGGTGAGGAATTCTCCTCGCGCGTTCGCCTCATTGCGGTTTACACGCGTCACGCTGAGATGCTTAAACTAGTACACTTTCAAAGTACCCCACTCCTAGCTTAACGAAATGTGGCATCGTAAGGCGCCCTCCGGTTTGTTGGCAGTTTCAACAGAATAGGTAACGAGAAACGCAGCAGGGCTACGAATGCTATTGGACGCATTTCGCGGCGGAAATCCACTTGAGCGTATAGTCGGCAAGTCGCTCCCTTGGCGCGGCACCTCGCTGCGCTAGTGGGTCGCCCATTACCCCTCGGCGCTACGGTTCGATACCGATCCAGTCGTTGACCGCTCCGCTGATC
>PLQW01000179.1 GCA_003160215.1 Acidobacteriaceae bacterium | reverse complement strand
GGGTTTGGTCCCTGGCGAAACCTGCACCGGTCGGGTGTGCTGGACGGCATTCTATGGGAGCTCTGCGAGGTCTGCTTCGCGAACGTGCAGAGCGATGGACCGCATCATCTGCTCCATCTTCCAGCGCTTCAACCTGGAATGGAAAACCCGCATGCTCCGGGTTTTTACACAAGCGGCTTAACTCACCTGCCCTGTTACCCAGTTAGGTAACTCATCCAATTGGTTCTACAATCTTCCGTAGTACCCGTTCTACACTTTGAATAGCTGGAGGCGCCCCGTGCCCGGTATAGCTGGCATTGTTGTCATCGTCATCGTCGCTCTCTACATCATCAACTCGATCAAGATCCTGGCTGAGTATGAGCGCGGGGTCATTTTCCGCCTCGGGCGTCTGCTGGGGACGCCGAAGGGCCCAGGCATCATCCTGGTGTTTGCGCCGATTGATCGCATCGTGCGCGTTTCGCTGCNNGCGACAACGTCACCCTGAAGGTGAACGCAGTCATCTTCCTGCGCGTGGTCGATTCCAATAAAGCCGTGGTCGCGGTGTCGAATTACATGTACCAGACGTCGCAGTTTGCGCAGACCACACTGCGTTCGGTGCTGGGCGAAGTCGAGCTCGACGAGTTGCTGGCACACCGCGAAAAGATCAATTTGCGGTTGCAGTCCATCCTGGATCAGCACACCGATCCCTGGGGCGTGAAGGTAACGAATGTCGAGGTCAAGCAGGTCGACTTGCCGGAGACGATGACGCGCGCCATGGCCAAGCAGGCCGAGGCCGAACGCGAGAAGCGCTCCAAGATCATCCACGCCGAGGGCGAGTTTGCCGCGGCCCAACGCCTGATTGACGCTGCCCATTTGCTCGCCATGGAGCCCACCAGCATTCAGTTGCGATATTTGCAAACTTTGACAGAAATCGGAGTGGAGAAGAATACGACCATCATCTTCCCCGTGCCGGTGGACTTGCTGGCCGGACTGCTGAACCGGGTGCAAGCGGCCCCGGCGAAAATCGCAGGCTCCGCGCCGCCAGAGAAATAACGAGGAACGTGAGGACCATGGCTTCTGACGACACTGAAATAACCTTGGGCACGGGAAAACTGCTGGGGCTGTTCTTTCTGCTGGCAGCCATTTGCGGGGTTTTCTTTTCGATTGGCTACTCGCTGGGCAAGAGTACGGGGCGCGAACAGGCGTTGAATGATCAGCCGGCGACCGCTACGACGGAGCCCGCGGCGATTGCCTCGGGCACCAGCCAGAACAAGCCTTCCGCCGTGGTGGCGGTGAAGGCAGAGGCAGAGCCTGCGCCGCAGGAGCAGTCGGCAACCTCCAACCCGCAGAGCAATCTTACGTTCTACAAGGCGGTGCAGCAGACCGGCGATGGCGCGCAATTGCCGGCCAAGGAAACACATCCCGCGGCGTCGGCGAACACGACAGCAGCCCCTGAATCTGCTCCAGTGACGACCGCAAAGAGCGCAACTCCGCCGAGTGCGGCCACCTCCACGCCGGCGCCCCAAGTAACCCACGCCGCTCCCGTAACCGGTCCTGGGACCATCGTCGTGCAGATCGCCGCGGTCTCCCGGGAAGACGACGCTGTCGCTCTCGCGGGTGCACTGCGCAAGAAGAACTACAACGTCTTCGTGGTGAACAATCCCGTCACCAATGACAAGCTTTACCACGTTCAGGTTGGCCCGTTCGCCTCGATCCAGGACGCCGAGGCCATGAAGTTGAAGCTGACTGGCGAGGGCTACAATCCGATTGTGAAGCGTTAGCTGTCATGATGGGCTTTCCATCTGATCCCGGAGCTGCAAATCCGGGGAAATGCCTGGACACGTTCGTAGATTCGCCGCATTTCACTTGGCACATCTTTGCTTCTGGCAGTATGCTTCCCGAACCAGATTTCCGAGGATAATTCGCCAACCTCGGTTGCGGGAGCTCTCTGCCTATGCCGGAAACTCGGAACACCGGAGTCGATTCGCCTCGCGCGTGGCTGATCGTGGTGGCTGCCTTTTTTGCGTCCTTTGTCGCGTTCGGCGTCAGTTATAGCTTTGGCATCTTTCTTAAGCCGTTGGCGACCGAATTCGGCGTCAGCCACGCAGTGATGTCAACCCTCTTCTCGGTCCTGATCGTTCTTTCGCTTTTCTTGTCGCCGCTGACTGGGGACATCGCGGACCACCTTGGGCCCCGTCCGGTGGTGGCCGCTGGGGCTCTGCTGATGGGAGCCGGTCTGATTCTGACGGCAAGAGTCCACTATTTCCCGTTGGTATTTCTAACTTACGGACTGGGCGCCGGCGGAGCCGTCGCGTGCGTCTATGTGCCGTCGGTTGCGGCCGTGGGTGAGTGGTTCAAAGTCCGCAGGGACATAGCGCTGGGCATCGCGATCAGTGGAATCGGTTGTGGAACTCTCGTAGCGGCTCCGGTTGCCGCGGTGCTGATCGGCCATTACGGTTGGAGGACCTCCTTCGAGATCTACGGAGTTCTGAGCGCCGCTCTGCTCTTGGTTTGCGCAGCTCTCATCGCAGCACCGCCGGTCGCCAAGTCGAAGGTGCGAAGCGGCGTGATGGCCAAGATTCGCACCCCGGCATTCGCCCGGCTGTACGCCGGCTTGTTCTTCTCGGGCGTCGCCATTTTTATCTCTTTTGTCTACCTTCCAGAGTATGCGATTAAAGACGGCGCAACTCAGGTTGCCGCGGCGGGACTCGTCGGATATATCGGTGCATCCAGCGTCGTAGGCAGGCTGGGACTGAACGCCTTGGCGCCCCGATTTGGCCTAATCTTAGTATTTCAGGTTAGCTTTGTTGCTTTGTTGGCCAGCTACGTTTTCTGGGTGGGCGGCCATACCTACACGTCTCTCACTTGGTACGGCATTGTGCTGGGTGTCGGTTACGGAGGAATTGCCGCTATGGCGCCGGCCGTGCTTGCGCAGTTCTTTGGCATTGAGGGACTGGGTGAACTGCTGGGAGTTCTGCTGACCGCCTTTGGATTGGCTGCCGCAGCCGGACCTCCGCTCGCGGGACTGCTGATTGACCGCACAGGGGACTTAAAATGGCCTCCGTTGCTGGCTGCCGCCAGCGCAGCGGGTGCTATTGTAGCCATCATCCCCTTGCGCGCCTACGGCGCAAGTGAACCTGCATCAGCTACCGAATCGGCGGTTGCAACCGCCGAGTGAGCGTACTCAGCCCCCAGTGTCATGGAGAGCGCAGCATGAGCTTCTTTTGCTCCTGCGAAGTCGAAGAGCCTGTCCCAGCGAAGCCGAGAAAACCCCTATAGCGGCATAACTCCCAGCCGCGCCTTCAGGCCCGCTTTAAGGGCACAATTTCTCGCTCCAGTCGCCCTGACGCGCTTTGGCCATTGCTATCGGAATGTTCAGCAGCCTCCCCGGCGTACTCTAGCGACGGAACCGAGATTGCGCTCGTTTCGCCGGTGATGAGCCGAGCCGAGCGCTTGTACGTGAGGTAGCTCCAAGCCCACTGAAACATCACCACGACACGGTTGCGGAATCCGATCAGGAACAGGATATGGATGAACAGCCATGCCAGCCAAGCCAGGAAGCCGGAGATGTGCAACTTGCCGAACTGCGCGACAGCGGCCGCGCGCCCAATCGTTGCCAGAGAACCCTTGTCAAGATAATGAAAGTTTTCGCGCGAGCGGCCAGCGAGGTCGGCTGCAACCTGGCGCGCCACGTATCTGCCCTGCTGCATGGCCACCGGAGCGACGCCTGGTAGCGGCTCGCCGGCTGCATCGTTCGCGCTGGCAAGGTCGCCGATGACGAAGACCTCGCGATGTCCGGGGACGCTGAGGTCGGCCGCGACCAGGACGCGTCCGGCGCGGTCGACCAGCGCGCCAAGAGCACGGCCAAGTGGCGATGCCGATACTCCAGCGGCCCACAGCACGACTGCGGCGGAAACCACTTCCTCTCCGATACAAACTTCGCCCGACCGCACGTCCGTCACGGCGGAGTTGGTGCGCACCTCGACCCCGAGCCGTTGCAATTGCTTCACGGCGCTCTGACGCAGGTCATCGGGATAGGCGCTCAGCACCGATGGACCGGCCTCGACCAGCAGGACGCGAGTCTTCGCCGGTTCGATGTGGCGGAAGTCCTCGGACAGAGATTTGCGCGCGATCTCAGCCAGCGTTCCCGCCAGTTCAACTCCGGTGGGCCCTGCGCCTATCACCACAAAATTCAGCGGCCGATGTTGGCCGGTCAATGCCGCTTCGCGTTCCGCAAGCTCGTATGCCAACAGAATACGGCGGCGCATCTCCAGCGCATCCTCCACGGTCTTCAATCCTGGAGCGAACGGCTCCCATTCGCCATGCCCGAAGTAGGCGTGAGTCGCGCCGGCGGCAACGACGAGGTAATCGTAGGGAAGCTCGAATCCATGCAGCTTCACAATGCGGCGCTCGAGGTCGAAGCCGAGCACCTCGCCCAACAGCACTTCCACATTCTCATGTTTGGCGAGAATCTCTCGTATGGGCGCCGCGATCTCCGCCGGCGACAATCCGGCTGTCGCCACCTGGTAGAGCAGCGGTTGGAAGGTGTGGTGGTTCTTGCGGTCGACCAGCGTGATCTGGACCGGCAGGTGCGCTAAAGACTTGGCGGCCTCCAGACCGCCAAACCCGCCTCCCACGATGATGACGTGCGGACGTGATTTCCCAGGCATGGCCCTACAGAATGAGATGCGGGCCATGCTCGAAGGGAGCAATGTCAATCCGCGACGTTCGGGTAGTGCGGGCCTTCAGGCCCGCATCCAAGCTGTTTGTTTTTATCTGTTGGAGTCGGCTTCAGCCCATCCCAGTAAACGATATGCATGTCGGTGATCCGGGAGTCGGCCGCCACCGTGAACGAGTCGCTAACGGTGAAGCCAAAGTTAATAGTCCAAGCATCGGTGGTGCCATTGGGGGACCATTGGTATAGAGTGTGTTCCTCAACTCTTCCTGCTCCTAGCGATCGCCTCACGCGCTTCTTTGTCTGCCGTCTTACGCCGTTCTGTCTCGCGCTTGTCCCAGTGCTGCTTGCCTTTCGCCAGAGCCAACTCCACCTTCACCCTACCATTGCGGAAGTAGAGCTTGGTCGGAATCAACGTCAGTCCCTTCTGCTGCGTCTTGCCGATGAGCTTATGCAACTCATTCTTGTGCACCAGCAACTTCCGGGTACGCAGGGGTTCATGGTTGAAGATGTTGCCGTGTTCGTAAGGACCGATGTGCGCGTTGATCAGCCAGAGTTCGCCATCTTTCACCAGCCCGTAGGCGTCCTTGAGGTTAGCTCGTCCGGCGCGCACGGATTTCACTTCGGTTCCGCGCAGGGCGATGCCGGCTTCGAACTTCTCCAGCAGAAAGTAGTTGTGCGACGCGGCGCGGTTGACCGAAGCGTCCCGCTCTCCGCTGGCCGTCGGATCGCGCCTTGGCTGCTTTTCCTTCTCGGGACGGCCTGTGGGGGACGAGTGACGAACCATAAATATCCAAGCACCACGCCAGCGCCGGGCTTCGCTATCCTGAACCGTACTTCGCCATGAACCGGAGAGCGGGGTGAGCTGGGCGGGAGCGACTGTAAACGATCTCGCGTGTCAAGCGAATCTTTGATGCTAACACAGGATGAAAACAGTGACTTGAATCCTATGTGAGATGCTATAATCGCGCCGATTGCACTATCTCGACTCCGCCACGAAGCGGAGGTGCGCTTGCGCTCAAACCGTGCTCACGTTTGGCGGGAGCCCAAGTCTTACGTTCCGGAACCTGGGAATCTCTACTCGCACGAGAGCCGGGTTCCGGCACAATTCCCCGGGGTCTTAAGGAACTTGATGAAACGGTTTACCCGTGTCTTGGCAGTGCTACTGATTGGCGCTCTTCTGCCAGCAGTCGCCTCAAACGACAAGGCCGCCAAGTCCCTCTATGAAAAGGGCAAAGCTGCCGAAGTTCGGCAGGATTACATTGCGGCTTACAATTTCTACCATCAGGCCTACCAGCTCAAACCCTCGGACCTGACCTATCGCGCCTCCTTCGAGTATGTACGCTTCCTGGCGTCGGCGTCCTATGTTCATCAAGGCGAGATTCTGGTCAAGGCCGGGAAACTGCAGGAAGCGCTGACCGATTTCGAGCAGGCGCTCGCCATCGATCCGTCCAGTTTTATAGCACAGCAGCAAGCCAACAAGATACGTTTGCTCATACAGAAGATCCTGAACCCTGCTCCTCCTGCGCCCACGACAGAATCGGGACTGACCAAGCGCATGGAAGAAGCCGCTGGACCGGTTGAGCTGGCTCCCATTGCACAAACCCCCATCACCTTAAAGCTGACCGAAGACGCCAAGACCGTTTACGAAACTATCGGCAAACTGGCGGGCATCAACGTATTATTCGACCCTGACTACACTTCGAAACGTACTCGCGTGGACCTTAATGGGGTCACGCTGGAAGAAGCGCTGGAGATCACGGCGCTGGAGTCAAAGACGTTCTGGCGGCCGGTCACTCCGAATACCATTTTCGTTGCCGCTGACACGCCCGCCAAGCGTAAGGAACTGGAACAGAGCGTCATCCGCACGTTTTATCTGACAAACCTCTCGCAGCCCAACGAATTGCAGGACCTGGTTAACATACTACGAACCCTGCTGGATACCCAGCGCCTGCAACAGTTTCCTTCGCAGCAGGCGATTGTCGTGCGGGGAACGCCGGATCAGATTGCGATGGCCGAGAAGCTGATCGCCGATCTCGACAAAGGGCGCCCCGAGGTGGTGGTGGAAGTTGCGATCATGCAAGTCACCCGTGACAAGATGCGCAATCTCGGCATCAATCCGCCCGCCAGCGTCAGCGTACAGTTGCAGGACAACAACGTAACCACCTCTAGCACTACCGTAAACGGCAATGCCGGTAATGGCGGCACGGCCACCACCACCACCGGCACTGGCGGCAGCATTAACCTGAATAGTCTCGCCCACCTTAACGCCACGAATTTCCAGGTGACGATCCCGGCCGCCACTGCGAACTTCCTGATGAGCGACACCAGTAGCAAGCTCATCCAGCAGCCGCAAATACGCGCCTCGGACGGTCAGAAGGCTTCGCTGAAGATCGGCGAGCGTGTTCCCGTGGCCACGGGTTCGTTCCAGCCGGGCATCGGCGGCGTCGGCATCAACCCGCTGGTCAATACTCAGTTCAACTACATTGACGTCGGCGTGAATATCGACATCACACCCCGCGTGCACGGGCTCGACGAGGTGACTCTGAAGCTCACCATGGATATCTCGGCGGTTGACTCGTACCAGAACATCGGCGGAATTCAGCAGCCGGTGATCGGGCAACGCAAGATCGAGCAGGAAATTCGCCTGAAGGAAGGTGAAGTGAACATCATGGGCGGCATCCTCGAATCCACGCAGACCAAGTCGCTGTCAGGAATTCCAGGGTTGGCGTCCATCCCACTCTTCAAATATCTCTTTGCCGAGGAGACCAAAGACGTCAACGACAACGAGATTGTTTTCATCCTGATTCCACATATTGTTCGTGCCCAGGATTTGAACGATAGCAACGTCAAAGCGATTGACGTTGGCACCGCTAACACCATATCCCTGCGTCACGGCATGACCCAGGCGCCGGACCAGCAACAGCGCGGCACGCAACCCCCACCAGGCACGCCTGGCAACCCACAGGGAGCGCAAATCAATCCATCGCAGCCGCAGGGCAGCGCGACACCAGCAAACGGCACGCAGCCTTCCACCGCATCGGCCCCTCTGGGCAGTGCGATCGTGAGCTTTGACCCGGCCATGCTGGACCAGGCGGTGGGTTCCACCTTCACCGTGAACGTGAACCTGAGCGGCGGGCAGAATGTGTACTCCGTTCCCGTACAGATCCTCTACAACCCGCGCGTGTTGCAGGTGCTGAACGTCTCCAATGGAACGCTGCTTGCGCAGGATGGACAGACGGTCGCGCTGGTGAACCGCGATGACAGCATGGCCGGCATTTTGCAACTCACCGCTTCACGTCCTCCGGGAACCCCTGGCATTAACGGCGACGGGGCGGTATTCACGATCACGTTCCAGGCGAAAGCTCCGGGACAGGCAACCTTGAGCGTCAACCGGGCAGGCGTAAGGAACGCAAGCATGCAAAACGTTCCCGCCAGCGGCTCTCAGGCCATTGTGACCGTTCATTAGGGGCAGCGTCTAACCGGTAGCAGCCCGGGGCGCGATCATCGTCGTGAACCTGCCTACTCCGGCGGCAACACCGTCAGCTGGTTGCAAAACCAGTCCCGGGAAGGACTAAACTAAGAGCAGTGCATCTCAATTTTTCCAGTCGCGTTTTTGCTGCTGAGAGAAGCAGTGTGCCTGGATCTGGACCACTTCCTCCGCAGTGCCCCGCCCGTCGAGCCGTCCGCAGGAACGGCTTCACCCTGGTCGAGTTGATCGTGGCGATGACCATCCTGATGGTTCTCACCGCCGCCGCAACTCCGGTGGTGCGTGTCGCCATTCAGCGCAACAAGGAGCGCGATTTGCGCCGCGATCTGTGGGAGATGCGGGACGCCATTGACCGCTACAAGGACGCTGCCGACCGGGGCGCATTCCAGACCAAGCTGGACAGCCAGGGATATCCCCCCGATCTCGATACCCTGGTGAAAGGCGTGGACTCCAATGGCAAGAAGATCCGTTTCCTGCGGCGGGTCCCGGTGGATCCCATGACTGGCAAGGAGGAATGGGGCTTGCGCTCGATGCAGGATGATCCCGATTCGGACTCCTGGGGCGGGCAGAGCGTTTTTGATGTGTACACTAAATCCGAAGGCACTGGCTTGGATGGCACAAAGTACAAGACGTGGTGATTTCCTAGGGTGCGACCATGAACCGGCGCTTGCGACAACGCGGCTTCACTCTGATCGAGTTGATGGTGGTGATCAGCATCATCGTGATCCTGCTCTCACTAGCCATCCCGAATTATTCGTCGTCCATTCTGCACGCCAAAGAGACTGCGCTGCGCGGCGACCTCTACACCTTGAGGTCGCTTATCGATCAGTACACGCTCGATAAGCAGAAGGCCCCGCAATCCTTGGAGGACCTGGTGGACGCCGGATATCTTAAGCAGCTCCCCAAGGACCCCTTCACCAACACACGCGATAGCTGGGTGCCGGTCACCGACGACAGCCTCATGTCTCCCGATCAGACCGAGCCGGGGATTATCGACGTTCATAGCGGTAGCGCTCAATCTTCCAGCGAAGGCACCGCGTATAGCACGTGGTAGTGGAGAGCACTCCTACATCACCGGCGGCACGGTGATTCCCATTACGCCCAGTACGTTGATCAACTCGCGGCGAACCACCGCCGCAGTGGCCAGTAGGAACTTCTTTCGGCCCTCATCGGCTTCGGTGAGGATGTGGTGACGGTGGTAGAAATTGTTAAACAGTTGCGCAAGCTGGAACGCGTGTTTGGCCGCGAAAGCCGGCTCCGTCGTCGCGATACACTGCTCGACCACAAATGATGTCTTACCTGCCAGCAACCACAGCTCCCAGATTTCCGTGCCGCTCTCCTCGGCGAAGTAGCGCTCGTAGTCCACGCCGGTAGCAAGCGCCTGCTCGGGATCCACACCCGCCTTGCGAAAAATATTGGCCGCGCGCACTACCGCATATTGAGCGTAGGGGCCGGTCTCGCCCTCGAAGGCCAACGCCTCTTTGAAGTCGAACGCGATCACCGATTGCTTGGTGAACTTCAGCATGAAGTAACGCAGAGCGCCAATGGCGATCTGCTCGCCGATGCGCGTTCGCTCCTGCTCATCCAGCTCGGGATGCCGGCTGTCCACTTCTTTCCTGGCCGCGGCAATCAGTGCGTCGAGCAGGTCGTCTGCCTTGACGCCGAACCCCTTGCGGCCCGAGACCTCGATGTATGACTTGGCGCGGTCTTCCTCGCTGACGTCATAGCCCAGTTCGATGGCACAGCGCGGAGTGAGCGCGACCATCTCGTACGAGAAGTGTGTGTAGTGCGCGGCCTGCTCCGTGTAACCGAGCAGCCTGAGGGCTTCGATCACGGTGTTCTGCGGATCGGCCTGACGCGAGTCGATGACGTTGTAAATCGCCGCAACGCTGCCGAAGTGCGGATGATCGCTCTCGCCGTGCTCGGTCGAAATCCACACCTCCGTCCCATTGGGATAGCGGTAGAATTTGCGATAGCCGAAGTCCAGGCCCAGCAAGCCGAACTTCCAAAGATGATAGGCGATGTCCTTGCCAACGTAGCCAACTGTGCCGTTGGAACGCACGATGACCTTCGCGTCTTCGTCGGGGCCGGACTTTTCCTCCGCACCGAGAGTTTCCTCCGCTGGGTGCCCCATCCTCTCGCCCTTCTTTGGCGAAAAGGTGGGATCGCCACTCTTCGACGTGGTGGGCCGCTTCATCACCCAGCAGCCCTTGTTCTTGCCTTCGGTCTCGAAATAGAGGACGCCCTTTTCTTTGAGCTGCTGGAAGGCCGCATCCCAGAAGTGCAGGCGGAGGATCTCGCTTTCGCGTGGGAGGAAATCGTACTCGATGTCGAGACGATCCATGGTCTCCAGATGACGGCGCAACACCGCCGACGAGATCAACTCAGCGGCCTCGGCCATGTCATTGCCACCGTGCTCTATAGCATGTAAAGCTTCAAGTCGCGCTTTAAGATGTTCTTTGTCTTCTTCGTACCACCGCGAGACCCGCGCGTAAAGGTCCCAGCAGTAATAATCGAAACGCGGGGTTGAAGCTATCAGCTCGACAATGTCCTGTTTCGATTTCTTCTCCAGGTAAAGGAAACCGACTACGACGTCGGCAACTTGCACGCCAGTGTTGTCGATATAGTTCTGAATGTCGACCGGGTGCCCAGCCGCTCGTAACAGGCGAACGAAAGTGTCGCCGAGGATGGCGTTTCGAAGATGCCCAATGTGCGCCGCCTTGTTGGGATTAATGCTGGTGTGTTCGACCAGGATTTTGCCACTGACGTTGGCAGCACCTTCGCCTTCGTGGCTCTCGACTGCCGTGGTCTCGCCGTTCGCGAGGACTCGTGCGGCTATCTCACGCTTCAGACGAGCGTTGATGTAGCCTGCACCCGCGACTTCAAGCTTCTCGAATCCGTCGGGCAACGGCAATTCGGCGACAATCTCCTCGGCGATCTTGCGCGGCGATTTGCGTAGCCGCTTCGCCAATTCAAATGAGAGCGGCAGGGCGAACTCGCCCATCTCCACCTTGGGCGGCTGCTCGATGACGACGTTGGCCAGTTCGATTTGGTATTTCTCGCGCAGAAAGGCGCGCACGCGATTGGCCAGCTTTTTCTGTTGTTCTAGGTACACCGAATCGCTCTTGGCATTTAGCTCTTAGCCTTTAGCTTCTAAGATTTTTTCTCTGTGTCCTCCGTGCCTCTGTGGTGAATAAGAATTCTGGAGGACAACAGCAGGTCGTGAACAGAATAGCAAATGCCGGAGCCGCGCAGGTTTGACGCTAGTTTCAGCGTTACCTATGATGAAGAATCTGAGTAACCTCCATGCGCATTGCCTATCTCGAATGTTTCTCTGGAATCAGCGGCGACATGTTTCTGGGCGCGCTGCTCGATGCCGGAGTGCCTTTCGAGCTCTTTCAGAAGACCGTCGCCGGACTCAACGTCGGAGCTGAGTTGGAGCACTCGCGCGTTGATCGTGGCGGCATCTCGGCAACAAAGCTCGACGTTGTAATAGACGGCCAGAAAGACATGCCGCGCGAGGAGTTCTGGGCGCAACAGCACGCCGGCCCGCAGGAGTTCGAGCCGCAACATGAGCATGAGCATACCCACGGCCAGCAGCACGGCCGCAGTCTGAGCGAGATCCTGCGCATCGTCGCCGCAGCGCCCATCAGCGAGTACGCCCGGCGGACGGCCAGTGAAATCTTCCTGGCGCTGGGCGCAGCCGAGGCTATGGTACACAACGTCAACGTGGAACAGGTCCACTTCCACGAGGTCGGTGCAGCCGACGCTATCGTGGATATTGTCTGTGCGGCAGTTGGCGCGGAGGCGCTCGCAGTCGATCAGTTCGTCGCTTCGCCATTGAACGTGGGCAGCGGAATGGTCAACTGCGCCCACGGTGTCATGCCCGTTCCGGCTCCGGCCACTCTCCAACTGCTGAAGAACGTGCCGATTTATTCTGGCGACATTCAGAAGGAGCTGGTCACACCGACCGGGGCGGCCATCGTCAAAGTGTTAGTCTCAAGCTTCGGACCTCGGCCGGTCATGACGACGGAACGCATCGGCTGCGGCGCGGGAGCGCGCAACTTTCCCGGCCACGCCAATGTACTGCGGCTCAGTATCGGCAAGATCCAGGAAGCGGCATTTGGACCAACCAGAGCCGGCGAGAATGACACCGAAGAAGAAGAGATCGCCATACTGGAAGCGAACCTGGACGACCTTAGTCCGCAGTTGATCGGCTACATCGTCGATCTGGCGTTTGCCGAAGGAGCGCTGGACGTCTTCACCGCGCCGGTGCAGATGAAGAAGAATCGCCCAGGCACGGTGTTGACGGTGCTGGCACGGCCCGAGCAGGAGACGAAATTGCGCGCGCTGCTGTTCCGCGAAAGCAGCACGCTGGGCATTCGCACGCGTCATGAGAAGCGTTATGCGCTGCCCCGTCGCCACGAGGCGGTGGTCACGCCATGGGGCGAGGTGCGCATGAAGGTCGCGCACCTTAATGGCGCCGTCTCTCAGTACGCGCCTGAGTACGAAGATTGCCGGCGCATCGCCGTCGAGCATCACGTCCCGTTGAAGACGGTGATGCAGGAAGCCATCCGCTTGTACCTGGACCAGAAGAATGGATAATCCCGAAAAGTTTTACATCACGACGCCCATTTATTACGTGAATGCGCGGCCTCACATCGGGCACACCTACACCACGGTGGTGTGCGATGCCATTGCCCGCCGCCAGCGTATGATGGGCGCCGAGACCTGGTTCCTGACGGGCACCGACGAACATGGCCAGAAGATTGAGCGCTCGGCCGCCGCTGCCGGCTGCTCGCCCCGGGAGTTCGTAGCCAAGATCTCCGGCGAATTCCGTGCGCTGTGGGACCGCATGAAGATCTCCTACGACGACTTCATTCGCACCACCGAGCCGCGCCACGTTCGCGGTGTTCAGGCCATGTTTACGCGCTTGCAGGAGCGCGGCTACATCTACAAGGGGTCCTACAGCGGGCAATACTGTGTCTTCGACGAACTTTACGTGGATGCTGCCGGCCCCGGCGCTCCCTGCCCTGAATGTGGACGGCCCACCGAAACCGTGCATGAGGAGAATTACTTCTTCAAGCTTTCGGCGATGCAAGATCGCCTGTTGAAGTACTACGGCGACAATCCTGACTTCATTCGCCCGGAAACCCGGCGCAACGAAGTGATCGCCTTCGTGCGCAGCGGACTACGCGATCTCTCGGTCAGCCGGACGTCATTCAAGTGGGGCATTCCCGTGCCTGGGGATCCCAAGCACGTGATTTACGTGTGGCTCGATGCGCTGGCCAATTACTTGACAGCGATCGGCTTCGGCTCCGACGATCCCGCGGACCAACAAAAACTGGAACGCTACTGGCCGGCCGACGTGCACATGATCGGCAAGGAAATCGTGCGCTTCCATTGCGTTTATTGGCCGGCATTTCTGCTGGCCGCCGATCTGCCGCTTCCGAAATCCATCATCGCGCACGGCTGGCTGCTCTTCGAAGAGAGCAAGATGTCGAAGTCGCGGGGCAACATCGTGCGCAGCGAGACCATTCTCGACACGCTCGGCGGCGACGCCTTGCGCTACTTTTTGTTGCGCGAAATTGTCTTCGGGCAGGATGGATCGTTCAGCTTCGATGCCCTGGTGCAGCGCTTTAACGCCGATCTCGCCAACGATCTGGGCAACTTGTCGAGCCGCACGCTCAGCATGATCACCCGCTATTTTGATGGCGAAGTGCCCTATCCGTCGCCGAGTCAGAGCACGCCTGCAGATGAGGCGGTTGCCAGCCTGGCGCTGCAGACCATCGCGGACTTCCACGCGCAATTCGAGCAATACCAATTCTCGCGAGCGCTGGAGACGGCGTGGTCTCTGGTGGCGGCCGTCAACAAGTACATCGTCGAGAATGAGCCGTGGGCGGTCGCCGAACGCGAAGATAAAGACTCGCGTGCCCGCCTCGCGACCATTCTCTACACGTCCGCCGAGGCGCTACGGGTGGTCACCGCGCTGGTGCATCCGATTATTCCCGAGGCTACGGCTCGCATTTGGACACAGCTCGGGCTGGGCGAGATCAGCCAGTTGGACCTGCGCAATCTGGCTTGGGGGCAGTTGCCGCTGGGCACAAAGCTAGGCAAGGTGGAAGGCGTCTTCCCGCGTGCGGACAAGAGCACCATTGAAAGGATGCAACAGATGGAACTGCAACGCTCCGCAGAGATAGCACAAGCAAGTGAAACGAAAACGGCAGGAGTGGAACCGCAGCCCGCGGGAACTGGCGTCCAGGCGGGGCAGCCGGATACGCAGGCAGTCGCCGTGCCATCACCGGCGGCGCCGCCGAAAGAGTCCGGTGCGATCGTTAGTCCGAAGACCACGCCTGCCACGGGTGGCCAAGGCGGAGCCGCGGTTTCGGCTGCGGCGGCTGGTAGCAATCAGATCACCATTGACGACTTCCTGAAGATCGAGTTGCGCGTCGGTGAAGTGAAGGTGGCCGAGCGGGTGAAGGGCGCCGACAAGCTGCTTCGCCTAGAGGTTGATATCGGCACCGAGGTGCGGCAGGTCGTCGCCGGAATTGCGAAGGCTTACGATCCAGAAAAGCTCATCGGACGCAAGGTCGTGATCGTGGCCAATCTGCAGCCGCGTAAGCTGCGTGGGCTGGAATCGAACGGAATGATCGTGGCCGCGTCCATCGGCGACGATGGCCAGCCGGTGCTGGCGGGGTTCCTGGAGGACGTGCCGGCAGGAGCAAAGCTGAAGTAGCCGCTGTTCGCTCTTCGCTTTTCGCAACAACTGCTACCTTGTCACGGCGGCTTTGTGACCGAGATTGGACTGACACAACCGCTAGCGAAAAGCGAGTGGCGAAAAGCGAACAGCGCTTCTGATGTACACCGACTCCCACGCTCATCTCGATGGCAAGCGCTTCGACGCAGACCGCGCCGACGTTATCGCTCGCGCCAACCAAGCCGGGGTAAGCACTCTGCTCGCCATCGGCATTGGCGACGGACCTGGGACGGGCACGCTCGACTGCGCCATCAAGCTCGCACAGCAGTACGATTGGATTTACGCGACGGTCGGGATTCATCCTCACGAAGCCGAACTGGCCAAACTGTCGGACTTTGACGAACTCGAGCGATTGGCGCAATCACCCAAGGTGATCGCCTGGGGCGAGATCGGCCTCGATTATTTTTATGACCACTCGCCTCGCGACGTGCAGCAACGCGTCTTCCTGCAGCAAATGGAGATGGCCCGCGCGGCCAAGCTGCCCATCATCATTCACTGCCGCCCCTCCAATAGCAGCGAGAACGCTTGGGACGATGTGTTGCGCCTTGTTGGTGAAAACTGGGCGACAAGCGGCCTTGGCGGCGTGCTGCACTGCTTCACTGGAACGGTCGATCATGCCCGTGCGGCGCTAGACCTGGGATTTATGGTCTCCTTCGCCGGCAACATCACGTTCCCCAAGGCGCAGACCATTCGAGACACGGCCAGCATGGTCCCGCTGGATCGCATGTTCATTGAGACCGATTGCCCTTATCTCGCTCCGGCGCCGCATCGTGGCCAGCGCAACGAACCCGCGTTCGTGGTGGAAGTCGCCCGCCAGATCGGCCAGTTACGTAATCTTTCCTGTGACGAAATCGGACAGCAGGCGACCCGCAATTTCCACAACTTTTTCCGGCTTACGAAATCCAACTGAGGTGTTACGCTTCCCTACCCGGAAGTGCTTGGCTTCTGTTGCGATTGCGGCAAACGCCACATCTCTTGTTACACTTGAAACTTATGGCTGAATCATTCGACATCGTCAGCAAAGTTGATATGCAGGAAGTTTCTAACGCCATCCAGCAGGCGTTGAAGGAAATCCACACCCGCTACGACCTGAAGGACTCGAAGTCGGATATCAAGATCGACGAGAAGGAAGGGTTAGTGCTCACCTCGGCTGACGACTACAAGATGAAGGCGGTGAACGACGTCTTGCAGGGGAAGCTGGTGAAGCGCGGGGTTTCGCTCAAAGCGCTGACCTACGGCGCCATCGAACCAGCCGCCGGCTCGACCGTGCGCCAGAAGGTAAGTATGCAGCAAGGTATCCCGATTGAAAAGGCGCGGGAGATCGTCAAACTCATCAAGAACTCGAAGCAAAAAGTACAGGCAGCGATCCAGGGGGACGTGGTTCGCGTCAGCGGCAAAGACCGCGATACACTTCAGGAAATCATTGCGCTGCTGAAGCAGAACGATTTCGGCATTGACATGCAGTTCACGAACTATCGATCCAACTGACAAGGCAAATCCGTTTGAATACGACCGTAACCCGCAACGCTAAAGAAGTATTTGACCTGCTGCACGACGACCTCGCGGCCATCGAGCGCGAGTTCGGCCGCGACACGGTGTCCAGCGTGCGGGCGATCACGGAGATCGGCGAGTACCTCCGCGCCGGCGGCGGCAAACGGCTGCGTCCTGCGCTGTTG
Source organism: Acidobacteriaceae bacterium (assembly GCA_003160215.1). Classification (GTDB taxonomy): domain Bacteria; phylum Acidobacteriota; class Terriglobia; order Terriglobales; family Acidobacteriaceae; genus Bog-257. The sequence continues at coordinate 20,351 of PLQW01000179.1, read as the reverse complement.
CTGCTCTCCTGCAAGCTGATGAACTACACCGGCCACGGGGCGATCAAGCTGGGAGCGGTAGTCGAAATCATCCACACCGCGACGCTGGTCCACGACGACATCATCGACGAAGCCCAGACGCGACGCGGGCGCCCTGCCGCCAACACGCAGTGGGGCAATTCCAAGTGCGTTCTCGCCGGTGACTGGCTCTACATGCAGGCCTTCAAAATCGCCGTGCAAGAGCGTAACTTTCACATCCTCGACGCGCTCATCGATCTGACCCAGGCGATGGTCGAAGGTGAATTGTTGCAGATCGAGCGGCTCGGCAAGGCCATTACGCTGGAAGAACATTTCGAACTTATCTATCGTAAGACCGCCTGCCTGTTTTCGGTCTGCATGAAGATGGGCGGCATTTTGGCGAGCGCCTGGCGAAGAANNTTCCAGATCGTCGATGACGTGCTCGACCTCACCGCGTCGGAAGAAATTCTGGGTAAGCCTGTCGCCAGCGACTTGCGGGAAGGCAAAGCCACCATGGCGGTGCTGCACGCGCTGGAGCATTGCACTCCGGCAGAGCGCGAGACGATTGAGTCTGTCTTGAGTAACGGTGGTTTCAACGGCATCACACCGGCTGACATCGTTGCCATCTTGAACCGTAACGGCTCCATCGACGCCGCTTACGCGCTCGCCACGGACTTTTCCAACAAAGCGCGCGAAGCCATCTGCACCTTCCCAGATTCCGAGATCAAGCGCGTGCTGTTGTGGGTGCCGGAGTTTGTGGTGCAGCGGGAGAGCTAGCTGTCAGCTTTCAGCCAGACTCCGATCTGCGGCGAGTGGCGATTCTAAGTCTTACTCCGCCAAAATCTCAAAGCTTCCGAGCAGAGAAGAACGAAGACTGCGAAGCCGGCGGGGCCCAATAAATTCCCTGCGCGAGCTAACGAATCGACGAAGACGTTATCGAGGAACATCGACTCGATAACCCAGTGTGCAGCGTCGAATGGCTGATCGACCGGTGATTTTTTGGCTGAAAGCTGATGGCTGATGGCTGACAGCTTCATTTACACTTCCCACATGGCCACTCCCCAGGAAGTCGAAATCAAGTTCCTCGTCTCCGATCTGAAAGCGCTCGAGCGGAAGCTGCGTGAGTTGGGCTTTCACGAGGTAACGCCGTCCACGCACGAGATCAACACCCTCTACGATCTGCCGGGGCAGAAGCTGCGGCGCAAGGGCGAACTGCTGCGCCTACGCGACTACGGAGGGAAATGGAGGCTGACGCACAAGGCCAAGGTCAAACTTGGCAAACACAAATCGCGCGGCGAATTGGAGACTGGCATCTCAGATGGCAAGCAGATGGATGCGATCCTGCGCGCCTTGGACTACTCGCCGTCGTTCACCTATGAGAAGTTCCGCGCCGAATGGAGTGACGACGCTGGGCACGTCGTTCTCGACCACACGCCCATCGGCGACGTGGCTGAGATCGAAGGCAAATCACGCTGGATCGACCGCATCGCTCGCGAACTTGGCGTGAAGCCGGCGGACTACATCACCAAGTCGTATGCTGAACTTTTCTTCGACTGGAAACGTAGAACAGGTAGCAAGGCAGAGAACATGACATTCCGCGAGGTGAAAGGCAGGGGCTAGGGGCTAGGGATTAGTTGTACAGAAGCACACCAGCGGAAATACGAAACTAACCCCTAACCCCCAGTCCCTAGTCCCTGCTTTTCCGCGGAAGCCTGCGCCGGCTCCGGAGTTTAGACCTTGCCGGGCCTGAACCGGAGCCGGACAGCAGTGGTTAGGGGTCAGGGGCTAGGGNNATATCTGATGACTACGCGGCGTAGCTATCCCGAGTTCCTCTTCTCTAGCCCCTAGCCCCTGATCCCTAGCCCCTGCTTTTTATCCTCTCCAGCACCGCGCCCGCGATGAGCGGCAGTCCCACCGTGGCGTCGAGCAGGACTTCGGCGAAGCGTCCACCTTCCTCGGGAGGAACGAACTTGCCCCACGAGACGGCTTCGCTGTACGTGCATCCCGACAAACCGCCCCAGTTCACCGGCTCGGGACAGATGCGCACGCCATAGTGGAAGCGCTTCAATGGCAGGTCTTCGCCGCCGCGGCGATGGCGCAATTCTATGAACGGACCAAATTGTTGCGCCCAATTTCGAGGCACACCACCGCCGATGGTCAAGATCCCCAGGCGCTCCTGCTGCAACAGTGTTTCCGCGTAATATTCCAGGTCTTCAAACGGATCGAAGCGCAGCGGAGGAAGGTTGTTCTTGCGGCGCATGCGGTTGTGAAGGGCGACGTCGAGGCCAATCTCCGAATCGCTGAACGCGGGTACGAATACCGGCACATTCTTCTCGTAGGCCGACTTCAGGATGCCGCGATCTTTCACGTGCTCGCTCAGGTAGCGCCCGATTTCGCGGTTCAGCTTGTACGAGCACAGCACCTCGTTGTGGTCCCAGTTTTTCAGAATNNGCGGCCATCACGCGCTCCACGTCGTCGAGATTCTGCTCGGGTTCGAGCGTGTCATAGACGCGGTTGTAGCCGGCTTCGTAAAGCTCGGTGTCGTCCATCTTGGGGTCGTAGCGGAAGTGCGACCGCCCGGCAGCCTCGACCAGGCCGTGTGCCATCAGCGCGCCGGTGGAGACCACAGCCGTCACGACTTCATGGTCGATGAGGTCGGTGACGATCAACCCCTGCTTTGCCACCGTCATGGCGCCGGCCAGCGTCATCACCACGAAACAGTCCTTGTCGCGAGCCATGGCTTCCAGAACTTCAGCGCCCTCTCCCACCTGCCGTCCGGTGAATGCGGTGTTGCCCATGGCGCGGACCAAATCATCCACAGTGTGGATCTTCGACAGATCGAGCGGCTCCAGGGGAATCAGCTTGTCGGAAATGGGATCGTGGAGTTTGCGATCGATGCCTTCGCCGTGCGTCTTATGATGTTCTTCGGCCAAGCTTCACCTCGACAAACCACCGCTGTCATCCCGACCAAGGACTTCAGTCTGCGTGGAGGGACCTGCTTTTCACGTGATAGCAGGTTGCCCCACGCCCGGCTTGAGGCCGCGCAGTCGGAATGACATCAGGAAAGTGTCAAACAATCGACGCTACAGGTTCGCTGCGGCTTCCGTCAATGCACGGGCATGCGTGAGGCTAATTGTCACTGTCAATTAACAATCGATTCGGCTCGCAAACTCGCGCGAATGGGATGCTATTCTTGAAATGCATTTTGCGACGGAGCTAAGTGTTGGCTGAACGGAACTTTCAACTGGGCATCGTGCAGATGTCGTGCACGCCGGAGCCTGAACAGAACCTGGAGCGCGGTATTGCCCACACCCGCGATGCCGCCGCCAAGGGCGCCGAGGTTGTCTGCCTGCCTGAACTGTTTCAGACGCAGTATTTTTGTCAGCGCGAAGATATCGCTCTCTTTGACTTGGCGGAGCCCATCCCAGGTCCCACGACTGCGCGCCTCGGCGATCTTGCTGGTGAGCTGAAGATCACGATCGTCGCGTCCCTGTTCGAGCGGCGCGCTGCTGGCATTTATCACAACACTGCGGCCGTTCTCAACGCGGATGGCAAGCTGGCCGGCATTTACCGCAAGATGCACATTCCCGACGACCCGCTCTACTACGAGAAGTATTACTTCACACAGGGCGATCTTGGGTTCAAGGCGTTCGAAACTGGCTTCGGCAAAATCGGGACGCTGATCTGCTGGGACCAGTGGTATCCCGAGGGCGCGCGCTTGACTGCGCTTCAGGGCGCGAACGTGCTCTTCTATCCCACGGCGATCGGATGGCATCCGGACGAGAAGGCGCAGTACGGCGAGGCGCAATACGACGCGTGGAAGACGATACAGCGCGCGCACGCCATCGCCAATGGAGTTTACGTCGCTGTGCCCAATCGCGTCGGTTTTGAGACGGGCGACATTCGTGGCAACGTGGCGCCGGGCAAGGGTCTTGAGTTCTGGGGCGGATCGTTTGTCGCCGATCCCTTTGGGCAGGTAATCGCGCAGGCTTGCCACGACAAAGAAGAGGTGCTGATCGCGGAGGTGGACTTGCAGCGGATTGAAGACGTTCGCCGGAACTGGCCCTTCTGGCGCGACCGCCGTGTGGATGCGTACGGTCCAATTACGCAGAGATTCCTGGTATAGCGACAAGGGTTGGTTCGAATGTCCAAGCCTCGCAAACTCCTGCAAACTCCTGCCGCCCTCGGCTATCGGATGCCGGCTGAGTGGGAAGCCCACGAGGCGACGTGGATTGCCTGGCCGCACAACCGAACCGACTGGCCGGGCAGGTTCGAGCCCATCCCGTGGGTGTACGCGGAAATCGTTCGGCATCTGGCGCGTGTGGAACGTGTCAACATCCTGGTGGAGGATGAGGCGGCGGAAGCCAAGGTCCGCGAACTCCTGATTCGCGTGCACGTTCTCCCGAAAAAAGCTGCGGCGCCGGGCAAACCCGCCGGGAAGATTCGCTTTCACCACATTCCTACCAATCGCGGTTGGACGCGCGACTCGGGCCCGATCTTTCTGCGGCGCGACTCCCGCGCGACCAGAGACCTTCCCTCGGTCGCGGCGACCGCATGGCGCTTCAACGCCTGGGCCAAGTACAACGATTGGAAGCTCGACGCGACGGTCCCAGGCGAAATCGTCAAGCGGCTGCGCGTGCCGGCGTGGGAGCCGGAAGTCAAAGTGAACGGGCATCCTCGTCCCGTCGTACTCGAAGGCGGCAGCATCGACGTCAATGGATGCGGCACGCTCATCACCACCGAAGAGTGCCTGCTGAGCGACGTGCAGCAGCGCAATCCGGGAATTATGCGAGAGCAAATGGAGGAGATTTTTGCCGACTATCTGGGGGTGGAGCATGTCATCTGGCTGGACCGCGGCATCGCCGGCGACGACACCCATGGGCATGTGGACGATATCACTCGCTTCGTCACCCCGACGACTGTGGTGACGGCGTATGAGCCTGACCCTAGCGATCCCAACCACGAGCCCCTGAGCGACAACTTCCGTTGGCTGAAGAAGAGCACGGACCAGTCGGGCCATCCCCTGCGCGTGGTGAAGCTGCCAATGCCGGCTCCGGTGTACTTTCGTGGACGGCGTCTGCCTGCCAGCTATGCCAATTTCTACATCGCCAACAAGCTGGTGCTCGTACCCGTATTCAGCGATCCCAACGACCGGGTCGCGCTCAATACGCTCGCCGCAGTGTTTCCCGATCGCGAGATTGTCGGAATTTATTGCCGGGACTTCATCTGGGGACTAGGCGCGCTGCACTGCATGACGCAGCAGCAACCGGCGAAATAACCAGTGATCAGTAGTCAGTCGCCAGAAGCCAGTTTCCCAATGAAATCTATTGAGCTGTCACCCAGATCGAGGCGTCGAGCGGCCCCTATGGCCGTATTTTCTTCCTCGCCATAATGGTGAAGATAAAATATCCGCCCGCAGCCACCCCGGCGTAGAGAAACGCGTTGGCGAAGACGATGGTACCCACGGTCAGCACCAGCGCCAGATCGGAATCCGGAATGGGACCGATCGCCAAGGACAATATGTAGGGCGGACAGACGATCAACGCAATCGCGCTCAGGAAGCCGTGCGAGTGCAGGTCTGCCACGTTCAGCCTCCACACGAAGTAGACAGCCAGGGCCACGGCCATCCCCAGAACAAAACTGAGGGACAGCACAAGCAATAAGCTGTCGTTATCTGTTCTGCGCAACTGGTTCAACGCACACCGCCGATTCTCTCCATCGAGTGTACTCGGCGTTGGCCCCCAACGAGCGGCCCAGCACAACAAGCACGTGCTATGCTGCCCTCATCTCTGAAGGAGCAAATTCATGAGCACTCAGACGGCGCCTCCCGGAGCTTCTGCCGCTTCCGGCGTTCCGCACTACATGGTCACCACCGCTTTCGTACTCGATGGCTATAAGATCGTTCATAATCTGGGACTGGTGCGTGGCATCATCGTGCGCTCTCGTTCCATCGTGGGCACCATCGGGGCGAGCCTGCAAACGCTGGGGAGGTAATATTACCCTGCTGACCAATCTCTGCGAGAAGACGCGCGAGCACGCTTTCGAGCTCATGCTGCAGCACGCTGCCGAACTCGGCGCCAATGCGGTGATCGGAGTGCGTTACGATGCGACGGAACTGATGCAGGGCGTGACCGAAGTCCTCGCCTATGGCACAGCGGTGGTCGTCGAAAAGGAACGGTGAATACCGAACGAAATGGTGAGCGCGGCAGGAATCGAACCTGCGACCCACGCATTAAAAGTGCGTTGCTCTACCAACTGAGCTACGCGCCCACACAGTGGTTAATCTAACACAGTAGAATTGACTAAGTGGACAACGACATGCGCTCAGTTCGGAAGATCGCGCCATGCATCGCGTATACGTCGTTTCTAGGGGCTTTAAGCCACCGAGGTGCCTCGGAATGACTTTTTCAACAGCCCGTTTAGCCGCAGGTCGGGAGGCCAGCGACGCCCCTAAAATCTTCGTGTGAAAATGCTTGTTTGTGATAAACAGGGAGAATCAGATGCCCAGATCGATAGCAGACGCTTCGGCCATGAGGACTCAAGTGCAGAGTCAATTCTTTCAAAAGCAACTCGCCGGTGAGGAGGGTCCCTCCTTCGAGACGGCCAAGCAGTTGTGCGACATCGTAGCCGAGTTTTCGCTCCTGCAACCCTGGAAGATCCTGGCGGACCGAGACCTCATCCTTGTAGAAGACCCCCAATCCGGCGACGTTTGCTATTGCTCGGTTATGGGTGCTCTTGGAGAGGTGTATTCTCTGCACGTTTACATTGGTCCGGAAAGCTATCGCTTCTACCGAAGAGTGTCTGCGGGTGAGCCGATCATGTTTGGCGACTTCTTTGCGTCGCAAAGCGGCCTCTCCGCGGAATTTGTCAGGTTTTCGGAACTAACGCTTCCAGACCGGCAGTTGCTACACGACGTTGGCCACACGGCCCGAAAGCGCGTCCGCGCACCCATTTTCCGGGCCTATCGTCCGGGATATTACCCCTGGTACGTGACTCAACAAGAAGCGACGCTTCTCATCCGCTGTCTCCAGGCCGTGATCACCGTTTGCAGAATGTTGCCGAACGACAAAAGCGCTTACTGGGCCGAAGAGGATGTTTATCCCTTTCTTGTTCCTGTTGGCAGCGATGAAAGTCGCAGGGATTACGAGATAAAACTGGTGAAGGCGCTTGAGCCGCCTCCTGCGCCTCTGCAGATTACTCCGCTCAAACCGGCCCAGGTACAGGGAATTCGCAAAGAAAACTTTCCGCCGGGAGGGGTGTTCGAAGTCGATCACTTCTTCAGCAGCGTGATGACCGGAGAGAAGAATGAGCGCAAGGCCTGCTTGCGTGTGGAAATGGTGGCCGATGCTGCCACCGGCATTGTCTTTCCACCCGTTCTCGCCAAGCCGGAAGATGCTACGGCGGATGTCCTGGTGACAGCGATTGTGAAGGCGATACAGACTGCGCGTTGCCTGCCGCGAGAGGTACATATAACGGACAAGACTTTCAAAGTGCTCCTAGAGCCTCTGGCGGAGGAGTTGGGCTTTTCCGTCCGCGTGCGCAAATCGATGGCGGCCTTGGAACTCGCAAAAGACCATCTGCTTTCCATGATGGGAGATCCGGGCCCATACCTGGGCTGAGGACGGAATCGCCTAGCTTGTTGCACAATTCAACTCATTTTCAGAACGGAATATTTGGTAGACATGAAAACCACACTGAGTACCGCATTACCTTCGCAATTTGAAACCGAGTGCCTCGTCGTCCCTGTGCTCGACGCGGCCGAGAACAACAACGGCGACAAATCCGACAAATCCGACAAACACAACCCCCAGATCCAGACCGATGACAAGGCTGTGCTCGACGCGGCGGCCGACCTCATCGCCTCCGGCGAAGTTACTGGCAAGATGCTGGAGATCGCTCTGCTACACAAACCGGCTGGTCTGAAGGCGAAGCGCCTGGTTCTGATCGGCGGTGGAAAGGCCAAGAATTTCTCCTCTTACGAGCTGCGCAAGCTGGCTGGCGCCGCCGTGCGGAACCTGAAGGCCAAGGACCTCAAGAGCTTTGCCTTCGTCGCGCCAAGTTTGTGGACTGGACAGGCCGATACGTCCTCACAGAGCACGCTGATCTTCAAGCGGGGTGGCATGGAAGATGCTGTGAAGTCGATCGTCGAAGGCGCCTTCGTCGGTAACTTCGACCCCGACTACTACAAGAGCGACCGCAAAGAGCAGAAGATCGACGAGTTGACCGTTCTCGTCCCGGGCCAGGCCAGTACCCAGTCGCTGCAAACCGCGATGGACCAGGGGCGCATTATTGGTGAGGCACAGAATTTTACGCGCGACCTGGTCAACGAGCCGGGTAATCGCATGACCCCCACCATCCTGGCTGACCGCGCGAAGAAGATGTGCGACGAGACCGGGCTGAAGTGCGAGATCTACGGCGGCGACAAAATCAAAGAGCTGAAGATGGGCGCATTCTGGAGCGTGGCCCAGGGTTCCGACGAAGAGCCGCGACTGATCGTCATGCGCCACGAACCTGCGGGCGCGCCGGAGAAGCCGGTCCTCGGTCTCGTCGGCAAGGGAATTACCTTTGACAGTGGCGGCATCTCCATTAAGCCTGGGGAGGGCATGGAGAAGATGAAATACGACATGGCCGGGGGCGCGGCCATGATTGGAGCGATGCGCGCCATTGCGCAGCTCAAGCCGAACCTGCGCGTGATTGGAATCGTCTGCGCCAGCGAGAACATGCCCTCGGGCAAGGCGCAGAAACCGGGCGACGTTCAGATCGCCATGTCCGGCAAATCAATCGAGATCATCAACACCGACGCCGAAGGGCGGCTGGTCTTGGCCGACGGCCTGCACTACGCGCGCCAGCTGGGTTGCACCCACCTCATCGACGTAGCGACCCTGACCGGCGCGTGCGTGGTGGCGCTGGGCATGGTGAACGCCGGCATTTTCGCTAATGACGAAGATTTCTACGAGCGCTTCAGCAAATCGCTGCAGAAGTCGGGCGAGAAGATGTGGCGGTTGCCCGTGGACGAAGAGTACCGCGACATGATCAAGTCCAACATCGCGGACATCGTCAACAGCGGCGGTCGCTGGGGCGGGGCAGTTACGGCGGCTATGTTCCTGAAGGAATTTGTAGGTGACACGCCGTGGCTGCATCTCGACATCGCCGGTGTCGCCTGGATGGAAGACAACAAGCCTTGGATCGCGAAAGGGCCGTCCGGCATTCCGGTGCGCTCGCTGGTGGAATTCGTGCGCGATCTCGCGGCGGGCCCCGACGGCACAGTAAACGGCTCCGGCGGACCTGGAACCGGCAAATAGAAACAGTAACTTAGACCGTCCGCCTATGAGGATGAAAATCAACCACGGAGGCACGGAGATCACGGAGAAACCTTCGTAGAAACCTATAAACTCCGTGTCCTCCGTGTCTCCGTGGTGAATGTTTTTCGACGGAGTGGAGCGCGAATCCGCAGTGTCGCACTCGTACGGAGTCGAAGGACCTCTATGTCCGCGACAACGCTGAGCCCTAGACGCAGGCCGGCTCTCCTAGTTGCTAGTTGCTAATTGCTAATTGCTGATTGTCGAGCACTTCATGCAGCCAGCTCTCAACCGTCATCCGCATTTCGGCGAGATGGCCTTCGAAGAAGTGGTCTCCGGGGACGAATACCAACTCTTTCGGGTCGGCGGCTTCCGCAACCACTTTTTCCAGCGCATCCTGGGGGCCGTACTGATCGTGGTCGCCGCTGATGAAGAGCTTCGGTTTAGTGCAATCGCGGAGGAACGAGAACGAATAGAGGTGTCCATCGGCTTCGACCGGCGTGCCGATCGAAATCAGCGTGCTAACGTCAGGGTCGGGACACGCAGCTCGCAGACCCGTGGCCGCTCCGAAGGAGAACCCGGCGAAGACGATGGGCAGCGAGAACTCATGCTTCAGCCACCCCAGCGCGGCTTGCACGTCAGCTACCTCACCGCGTCCCTGGTCGTGCTGGCCGGCGCTCAGGCCGGTGCCGCGAAAGTTGAAGCGCAACACGGGAAAGCCGAACGAGTGCAATGCCTTCATGGCGTGAAAAACGACCTTGTTGTGCATGGTCCCGCCACCCAGCGGGTGCGGATGGCACACCAATCCGGCATGGGTCGTGGTGGGCGATCCCACGTTGAGCAGGGCTTCCAGCCGTCCTGCCGGTCCGTCCAGAAACAATGACTTGATTGCGGAGTGCGAAGAGGGCAACCGTCTCCTGCCTTGTTGCGGATCGTGAATTTCGCCGGCGAACTTCGGAACGGCGGAGCTCAGCCCCGCGGAGGCTCGCTATCCCCCGCGGGAGCTTGTGCGCCTGTGGCAAAAGACTTGCCACAGAGTTATTACTTTACCTCATGGCCCGACTACCGTCGAATTACATTTCGGTGATTTGTTTCATACCAACAATTATTTCGACAAATTTTTCATATCGGGAAAAGCGAACTCGGCCGTTCCGTGCTTAGGGAAACTTTGAACAAGTCGATGTTCGGGTAGTGCCGGCCTTCAGGCCGGCGTCTAAGCCGTTGTACATACTCCGGGGCTTCAGCCCCGGGAGCACAGAATGCTGACTTTTTCAGAGCTCCTTAGCGCTCGAGCTTCTTCCGAGTTTTGCGGGAGCGTCCGCGATTGGCGCGCCCATAAATAAACAGCAGCACGAAGAAGGCATAAACCAGGACTGACCATTTTGGATGACCAAGCTGGATAGAATACGGCAGTCCCCAGACGCTAAACGCCAAAGCCGCCACCATTACCATGATTAACCAAGTGCAATCGGCACGTTGNNTACTAAGTTCTGACCAGCAGAAACTAGCCATGTTTGGTCCAATTTCTTGCGCATACACTTGTGGACCTCCGATTAGAAGGCCGCCAGGGGGGTGGAGTTTGTCTGTGCAAAGAAACTTTACCAACCGCTACGGGACGCAAAGGACAACCGAATGATTCGTTTTGGCATTGCCGGGTTTGGTATGCACGCAGTGAAACGCTTAATGCCGGGATTCGCCAAGGCCCAGCGTTGCCGGGTAAGCGCGTTGTCACGTCGCGATTTGCAGCGGGCAAAGGAGTCAGCGCAGCAATTTGAAATCGAACACGCATTCGCCTCCACGGCCGAACTCTGCGCCTGTCCGGAGGTGGATGCGGTGTTCGTCTCCAGCCCGGATGGGCTGCACCACGACGACGTGCAGGAGGCTATCCGGCATGGCAAGCCGGTGCTGTGCGAGAAACCGATGGCGATGAATCCGCAAGAGGCGCGGGAGATGGTGGAGGCTGCGCGCGCCGCCGAAGTCCTGCTGGGCGTGGCACAGGTGATGCGCTTTGAAGAGAGCGTGAAGTTTTTCCGCGATCAGGTGGCCGCTGGCTCGATCGGGCGGCCGCTAATTGCCCGCGCCGACTTCTTTGCTCCCATGCTGACCAGCGCGCGTAGGTGGATTAATGATCCCAGGGTGGCCACCGGAGGGCCACTGGCCGACCTGGGAGTGCATTGCATCGATGCGGTCCGTTTCATCGTTGGCCAGGAGGTGCGCTCGGTTTCAGCGCTGGCGCACTACGACTCGCATTGGGTGGTGGAAGCCTCTGCGACCGCGGTGCTGCAATTCGAAACGGGGATGCTCGGGACGGTTTCGGTATCGGCCCGCACTCCGTACCAGACGTATCTGGAAGTGGCCGGCGAAACCGGAGTGCTCTCGTCGGTGAACGCATTGAACGTGGAACACACCCCGACGGTGGAGCTGCGCAGAGGATTTGACGTGATCGAGAGAAGGGAAGTCTCGAACGTTCAGGCGTACACCGCGCAGGTGGACGCGTTCGCCGCAGCCATCGAAGAGGGTCGCGAGTTCGACATTCCCGGCGAAGAGGGGTTGCGCAACCAGTTAGTCCTCGATGCCGCATTCCGCAGCGTGAAGAGCGGCAGAGTGGAGAGTGTCGATAGCCGTTTCACTCAACGTATGTAGTTAATTCGCAGTGACGGAACCAGGATCGAGCGTTGTCTGGGGTGATGCAGGAAAGCGTCTGGGCAACCGCCTGCTCCAGCGCCTCGGCGGTGCTCGCCGGTCAGGAAAAGATCTGCTCATTCTCACCGAGGGCTATCCCACGTACGGAGGACTTGCCGGCCGCGACCTTGAGGCGATTGCCGTGGGCGTGCAGGAATCGCTCGAAGAAGATTATTTGCGATACCGCATCGCTTCCACTGCCTATCTGGGAAACCACATCGCCGACCAGGGTGTTCCCATCGTGCAGCCACCGGGCGGGCACGCCATTCATCTCGACGCGCGCGCCTTCCTGCCGCACATTCCTTTGGACCAGTTTCCCGGCGTGGCGCTAGCAGCGGAGTTGTATCTGGAGGGCGGCATCCGCTCCGTCGAGATTGGCACGCTGATGTTTGGGACGGCAGCCACCATGGACCTGGTGCGGCTGGCAATTCCGCGCCGCGTTTACACGGCAGAGCCACATGGGTTATGTGATCGAGGTGATCCTCGCGGTGTGGAAGCGCCGCGAGCGAATCCAGGGCATGCATCTCACGTACGAGGCGCCTTCCTGCGGCACTCCACGGCACACCTGGAGCCGGTGCCGTGCGCGAAGTTGGTGGGGTGAAAGGGCGTTGAAGGGGCACGGCTTCAGAGACTGCGGCACGGCTTCACAGGCTTCGGACAAACTCGAATGTGGACGTTTTTGAAGGAGCGCACCTTTAGGTGCGCCATTGCAAACCCTTTATTTTTGTCATCACGAGCGGGCCTTCAGCCCGCGAGGGATCTGCTTTTTCGACTTTTTTAGAAGCCTGTTCAGCCGTGCCGCGTACAACAGGTGTTTACATTGTGCGCACATTAATGTACATTCATTGTGGATACAGATGGAGGGGTAAGAGATGAGTACTACAGCCCGGCCTGACAGGTTGCGCGCAGAGAACATCAATCTTCGGGTCAGCCGAAGCCAGAAGGCGCTGATCGATCGGGCGGCGACCGCGCTTGGCCGCAACCGCTCCGATTTCATGCTGGAGACGGCCTGCCGGGAGGCAGAATCCGTTCTGCTCGACCGGCGCTATTTCAATCTTCCCGAAGATGAATTCCGGCGTTTCACTGCCATGCTGGATAAGCCCCCGGCCAACAATCCCGGGCTGGCACGTTTGCTTAGGTCGAAGGCGCCGTGGGACAAATAAGCGGCGCCAGGGGCGAATTTTCTGCTCCTGAGAAGCTGACTGCGGCCCATGATCTGTCGCAATTTCAGTGTGGCGAACCGGCGTTCGATGACTGGCTAAAACGCCGCGCACTCCAGAACGAGAAAAGCGGTGCCTCCCGGACCTATGTGCTCTGCGCTGGGCGGCAGGTTGTCGGTTACTATGCCCTTGCCGGGGGCGCTGTGACTCATGTGAGCGCGCCCGGCCGCATAAGGCGCAACATGCCGGATCCCGTGCCTGTGATGGTGATTGGCCGGCTTGCTATTGACGTCAAGTTTCAAGCCCGCGGTATAGGGCCGGCACTTCTAAGAGATGCAGTTCTACGGACTGTGCAAGCCGCCGAGATCGCGGGAATTCGGGCGGTCCTGGTGCATGCGATTTCAGAACGCGCGAAGCGATTTTATGAGAAATGGGGCTTCATTGCATCGCCGGTTGATCCGATGACCCTCATGGTCACCGTAACCGAAGCGACGAAGATGCTTGCCGAGAAGCCAACAGGCTGATCAATCACGCGTCGTTTTACGCCTTCGCTGTCCTTAGCACCTCATCCACGGTTTGGATGTCCACCAGCCCGAAGCAGCCATAGATCGCGGGAAGCACGCGTTCTGACGGGAAGGTGCGGCGCAACTGCGCGACCCGCTCGGTCCCGGAGCGGTACGCGGGAAGATACATGCGGCCCAGCAGCGGATGCCGTCCCCACGCGCCCGACAGTTTGTCGGCGCGCTCCTCGCTAACAAGGAAATCCCGGCGCAGGGTCGCAGCCACTTCGGCTTGCGGCTTGCCTTCGCCCCAGGTGAGATACGACGACTGGTTCTTGGCGTCATCCTGCAACAGCGCCAGCAGCACGCCGATCTGCATGTCTTCGTCCGGCAGTTGCTCGATTTCGGTCACGCCGTGCGCGATCAGGATGGCATTATTGGCGAGTCCTTCAAACAGCGTGGCAGCGCGCGTGTTCATTGTCAGAACGGTGGCTTCGAATCCGGCCACGCCACGAACGTACAGATTTTGAAGATAGGCAAAGGTGGTCACATGTCCGGGCACGACTTCATGGCTCACCAGTTGCTGAAACTCCGGAAAGCTGATCTGCAGCGACGCATTGATCTCGTAGCTCGCCTCGTATTTCGGGCTGCCATCGGCGTTGCGAGCGCGTCCAAGGTAATTCATGGAGCCGGAAAACCACGCATCCTTGATCGGCATAAAATCGATATTGGCGCGCGGCACACTTGAGAGTTCCTTCGGCAAAAGCGGCAGCAGGTTCGCCGCGCTCAGATTGTCGAAGTACGCGATCACGGCCGCGCCCAGCGCGCGCACCGACGCCATGGGCGTGACTCGCTCGCGGCGCCAGGCGTCCACGGCACCTAGCAGGCCATCGGACTTCGCCGTCGAATAACCGCCTCGGTTCAGCAACTCGGCAACTCTGTCGCGCTTGGCTTCCGGCTGCGATGGCTCCGGCAGCTTGCCGGTCGAGGCTTGGACGCAACGGTCGTACGGAACTGGCTTGCCTTTGCCGAGTATCTCCATTGCGAGGTCCCACATGGTTCTGAGAGACAGCTCGAGGCCGGCAAGATACTGGCCGCGCAGTCCTCCGATTCTGTCCGCCTCGCCGCACATTCCGTCCATCGCTTTCAGCAGGTCCACCTCGCGCAAATACGCTTCGACCGCCTCACGGTCCACCGTCTTGCCGCCAACGCCTCCGGTTTCGCGCACCCGCGCCGCGGCAGGCGTGGTGTAGGCAGCGGGCAGTGGCTCATCGGAAAACCACGTGTCCGCAATGAATCGTCCCGTTCCCGACGGACACATCACGTCTCCGCCCCAAAGCGTGTCAATGCCGAGAACTGCCTCGGCTACATATCGTGCTATTTGGTCCATTATGAGGCCTTCTTTCCTTGGATCGACCTAAACCACACGTACAAGCATAGTCCAACGAACATCAGCGCGGAAACCGTCTGCGACACCGGCTCATTCGAATAAAACGGTGTGTGGACCATGTCTTCGCTATATTTCGGCAGCAGGCGCAAAGCCGCGCCGAAGACGCCGCCCAGCGCTCCGCCCGCCATGAGTCCGCCGGCGACGATGACGCCACGCTCGCGTATGCTGCGGCCACTGTCACCGCCCGTCTTGTCCGCGCGCTTGTTCACCAGGTGCGAGAGGAATCCGCCAGCTAGTATGGGCGTGGTCAGTTGGAGCGGGAGGTAAATTCCCAGGGCGAAGACCATGGACGAGACGCCGAGCATCTCCAACACCACCGTGACCAGGGCGCCGATGCCAAACAGCACATAGGCGACCGGCTGGCCGCTCATAAATCCCTCGACCACGGCCTTCAAGGCGGAGGCCTGGGGCGCGGCCAGCACCTGGCGCATGTCTCCGGGCGCAGCCTCTCCGAACTGGAAGGCCTTAGCCAGCAGGATGATGGTCAAGCCGGCGGTGATCGCTGCGGCCACCACCCCGATGAACTTCACCTTCTCCAGCGCCGCGGGCGTGGAACCGATCCAGTAGCCGGCCTTGAGGTCGGTAATAAATTGTCCCGAGGCGCAGAGGGCGACGCACACCATGCCGGCGAGGGCCATCACGAAGAACATACCGGTGGTTCCGGAGAGGCCAAACTTCAGCAGCACCACCGCCGAGATGATCACGGTGAGCAGGGTCATGCCGGAGGCTGGATTGTTCGCCGTGGTGGCAATGGCGTTGGCGGCCACCGTGGTGAAGAAGAAGGCAAAGAGCAGCGTCAGCCCCAGGCCCAGCGCCACCACGGTCCAGGTGACATGCAGTTGTCCATAGAAGACGGCCACGGCGATGGCCCCCACCACCACGCCGAGGAGTATGGCCATGATCGGAATATCGCGGTCGGTGCGCTCCATATGCGGGGCTTCGCCGTGGCGGAAGGCGTGCAGCGCGATGCCGAACGATCCAGCCACCACGCGCAGCGACTTGAGGATGCCGACCAGGCCGGCGGCAGCGATGGCGCCCACGCCGATGAAGCGCACATAGTTGCGGTAGATTTCGGCAGCCGTCATATGCGAGATGGGAATGGTGGCCGGATAGACCGTGACGTCGCCCATGTGGCTGCCGAGGAACCAGATCACGGGGACCAGCACGAAGTTGACCAGCACGCCACCGGCGCAAAAGATCATGGCGATGCGTAGGCCCATGATGTAGCCGAGGCCGAGAATGAAGCCGATGGCGTCGAAGTTGAAGACCATGCGCTGGCGATCGACCAGCGTTCGCATGACCGGCACAAATTGGAAGTTCACGTACTCCTTCCAGACATGGAAGGTGGTGACGAAGAAATCGTAAATAGCGGCGACGATGGTGGCCTGGATCAACAGCTTGGCCTGGGAACCGCCCTTCTCGCCGGTGACCAGCACCTCGGTGATGGCCGTGGCTTCGGGAAAGGGGAATTTGCCGTGCATCTCGCGCACGAAATAGCGCCGCAAGGGAATGAGGAAGAGAATGCCCAGGCAGCCGCCGGCCAGGCAGATGAAGATGGTCTGCACCGGATGGGGGTCGAGGTGGAGGATGTAAAGCGCCGGCACCGTGAAGACGGCGCCGGCCACCACGCTGCCGGAGGCGCCGCCCATGCCGGTGATGATCATGTTCTCCAGCACGGTGGAGCGGCGGCGGTACATGCGCGCCAGGCCGATGGCGAGGATGGAGATGGGAATCGCCGCCTCCATTCCCTGGCCGACCTTCAGGGCGGAGTAGGCTGAAGCCACGCTGAAAACGATGCACAGCAGCGTGCCCCAGAGCACCGCGCGCCAGGTGACTTCCGGCAGGCTCATGCCGGTGGGCACCAGCGGCACATAGAGTTCGCCCTCTTTCAACGGCTGATAGGCGTTCGCGGGCAGGGACTTGGTCTCGAGATCGGGTGTAGCGGTGGCCATGTACACAATCTCCTGGCAGTTTGGCAGCCGGAGGAATTGTACATGGAGGGGGCAAGGGAGAATGTGATGTCGGTCGTGAGTGTCAGTGATCCCAGGTTGGCGTCCAAAATCGGGACGCGAACCTGGGGCACCAGGCCGAGTGACGCGCGCTCCATGCGGTCGGGAGGACGCACCAGCACCTCGCCTTCCCCTTCAAAGTAGGCGCCCGTCACTTTGCCATCGACCGACTGGGTAAACGCGATAGTGCCGTCGTTCAGCCAGATATGAACATCCTCGCGATTGATCTCCGCCTCGCGGATCTGGAACACGCGTTGGGGATCGAGCCCTACATTGCGCAGCGCGCGATACAACGGCAAGACCGGTCCGGAGGTCAGCGGAATCGATTGCGCCTGTACCGCTGCGCCCAGTGCGCCCAGAGATATGCCCAGGAGAAGGAGAGCGCGGGCCATCGAACCGCCCGCCGGTTTGAGATGGAACATCATGAGTGCTTAATCAAGGATGCTACGGGAGGCGGGTGCTTGTCATCTCGCGGCGGGACAAATCAGCGTCTTAAGCTGTCAATCCTTCAAGGCGACAATCGTCGCCCTATGGCTGAGGTCGCGGTAGGGTTCGAAGATGGGATATTCCAGAACCATGGTGAAGCCCGCCTGAAGCAAACCTTGCATCAAGTCGCGCTTCATCGGCCAGAATGATTTCCGATTGCTCCAGGCCGACCACTTGTCCGTATGGCGCTGATTGTCGTCCTCGAGCTCAGAATACCAGCGTCCAGCCCAACCTTCATTCTCGGTAACTTCGGACAGAACAAACTCACCGTTGGGCTGGGTATCGGCAATGTGGGTATCGATAATGGCGGCTCGCCGGCACACCTGGGCCATCAAGTCGACGAACTTACGCGGCTCCTCCAGGTGGTAAAGGAGGCCACAGCAGAAAACCACATCGAAGACGCCATACTTTGCGAGATTGCTGACATCGTCACACAAGAAGGTCAAATTGGGCAGATTGGTCCCCGCTTTGACTCGCTGACAATTTTCGAAATTGCTTTGCCGAACCTCGATGCCCAGCGCATCGAAGCCAGCGCGCGCCAGTTCGACGGCATACCCACCCTCGAGGCATCCAAGATCGACAACCCGTTTCCCCGCGGCGCCCTCGGGAAAAAGTATCCGCAGAAATTGCTTGGTGAACTTAAGCAGCGCGAGATCTTCCATCTGGTAGGGCTGCTCCGGCTTCGTGAAAGATCCGTCGTCAAGCCTGATGTTGTGTGCCGTGAAGCTGCCCGCCATGACTCACACCCCCATCTAACAACATATCATTCTTATTCCCTCTCCGCCTTCCGATGGCGTCGCGCGCGATTCCCGTCCGCCCCACGGAAATGCCTTCAGGAGAATATCGGTGACAAGCCGCCGGAGGCCGATGCTGCGGGAAGTGGTTACTCGTCACGGTGCGAAGTAGCTGGTTCGAGTGAAGGAGAAGTGTTGCAAAAGTAGGCCACAAATGGGGCAATTTTGGGCTGCACTGGTGCGGATGGAAGACCGTCGGGAGTGCTCCGATAGAAGAATCGTTTCACAGTGTCGCGAACCAGCGAGACGGGTGTACTATCGTGCTGTTGTTGAGGTCAAAAAGGAAATTCCGGATTAAATAATGCATTTGACTCAAGTTACTTAGTCCATTGGACAAAGTGCGGAGGGTGGCTGAATGAAAGATCTGACCAATGCATTTAACAATCACTTGCTGAGGGAACAATGACTCGCAGTTTGCCGCGCCTCCGATGGCCAGCTCTTTTGCTACTGGCCCCGCCGGCGGCAGCCGTCGTCTACGTCGCGATGTTCGCTACCGCAACTCCGCTGACCGATGAGTGGATCATGCTCGGGGCGGCTGTTGATCTTCACAAGCACGGTTGGTCGCTAGACGCGCTGCGATCAATACAAATCCAGCATCAACAGCATCTGCTGATTGTGCCTTACCTGATCTATTTCCCGCTGGAGGAATTGTTTCACTACGATACGCGAGCATTGGTGGGAGTGACCCTGGTATGCTTTGCGGTTCAGTTCGCGGTTTTTCGATTTCATCTAGTAAAAGACGACCTTGCCGCGTTCCCAATCGCGTTGCTTCTGTTTAGTCCCTCACATTACATGGAATTTCACTGGGGTTTTCAATTTACTCTCGCCCTGTCAGTCACATTTCCGATGGTGGCGCTCGCAGTCCTAGACCACATCGGAGACGATATTACACGGGTAAACATCCGCTACTACGTGATCGGAACGGTACTCCTGGTGTTTGGCGCGCTGTCTTCGGCGCCTGGCTATTTCGGATTTATTTCGGCAGCTCTGCTCATCGCATTGAAGCCGCTGCCGGCTAGAACAAAAATGGTGCTGAGCCTCTCGTGGTTATTGATTGTGGCGCTAATCTATTTTGGGATCGCCCACCCACAGCCCGCGGAGCACACCATCGGTGCCCGAGAGGTACTCTATGTCCTAACTGCACTTGGCAGCGTAATTTGGGGTTCGCCAGTGGGGATCTTTAAGTTCGGAGTTGACAAGAACAGCCTCACCGGCTTGGCCCTCATCCTAGCTCTCATCCTCGTACTCACGCGCGTCCGGTCGCGCTTTTCATCGTTAGCTCTTCCCATTGCACTAATCGCGCTCGGTCTGGGCCCCATCGCGGCCGCAGCAGCGAGCCGCCCCTACCTTGGGAACTGGCACCTACAGCTAGTGCTCCCCGCGGTCTGCGGGATCTACGCTGCCGCGTACATCGCATGGCGACGAGACCGCTCCCCGTTCAGTACCGCTCTTCTTGCCAGCGTCGTCCTTCTACTCCTCTTGAACCTCAACAGCTATCGCCTCGGCTTTACCGTTTTTGGCCCGAGTTACCACAATTATGTCAGTCAGATCGAGCATTACATCCTCTCGTATACGCCCTCGTTGGAAAAGCCGTTTCCCCATCCCGGCGATCGCGACATTGATGGCGAGATGATCCAGTTCCTTCGCGACAAGCATCATCTGCTTTTCGCGGCGCACTAGGGTTCGTTGGTTCGAGCGAACCATGCTTCCGAATGCGGGAATGTCCGCTTTTGAGAGCGCCGGCGGGGTCAAGGGAGGATGTGATGCCGGTCGTGAGTGTCAGTGATCCCAGGTTAGCGTCCAAAGTCGGGACGCGAACCTGGGGCACCCGGCTAGCCGACTTGAGGGAAACCCATCCCATTCGGCACCGGGCCAAGGTAGGACGGGTGACCGACCCAAGCGCATGAGGATCTCTCATGAGGCAACCCTTGAGGGTGGGGCAGAGGATGGTAGCCTGGGCCACGCATTATAAAA
>PLQW01000085.1 GCA_003160215.1 Acidobacteriaceae bacterium | reverse complement strand
CGGCTTCGACGATCAGGGCCGCAAGTACGATGCTCAGGGGAACCTGAAGGACTGGTGGACTGCCGAGGACGCCAAGGCTTTCGAAGAGCGCGCGAGCTGTACGGCCGACGAGTATTCCAGCTTCGTCGCGGTAAAGGACGACAAAGGCGAAGTGCATCTCAACGGCAAGCTCACCCTCGGCGAGAACACCGCCGACAATGGTGGCCTCAAACTGGCATACATCGCGCTGACGAATATCGTCGGCAACACGCCGGTGAAGCCCATGGACGGTTACACGCCCCAGCAGCGCTTCTTCCTGGCGTATGGCCAGATCTGGTGCCAGAATGTGACCGACCAGCAGGCCCGAGTGCTGGCGATCACCGATCCACATTCGCCCGGACGCTGGCGGGTGAATGGAGCGGTGCAAAATTCGGCTGCGTTCCAGGAAGCGTTTGGTTGCAAGGCGGGCCAGCCGATGGTGCGCGAAAACGCCTGCCGGGTTTGGTAACACAAGTTTCTGCTCTTACTTCAAAACGAGGTCATACATGCGACATCTCTCTCTCATGGCTTGCGTGCTGCTGCTTGCCGGAATCGCGGCGCAGGCGCAAAGCACGGCCAGTTCCTCTTCCTCCACGGCGCAAATTAAAAACGTCCCCAGCTTCGACAGGAACGCGATGGATAAGTCCGTCGACCCCTGCAACGATTTCTACCAGTACGCCTGCGGCAACTGGATCAAGAACAATCCTATCCCCGCCGACCAACCTGCCTGGGGCCGATTCAACGAGTTGCACGAACGCAATCAGTCGATCTTGCGCAACATCCTGGACAAGACCTCGGCCGACAATCCCAGCCGTAGCTCGAACGACCAGAAGATCGGCGACTATTACTACTCCTGCATGGACGAGGCCGGCATCGACGCCAAGGGCACGGCTCCGCTGAAGCCGATGCTGGACCACATTGCCGCGCTCCAGAACAAATCGCAACTGCCGGCCTTGATCGGCGAGTTGCACAACCAGGGTGTCCGCGTGCTGTTCGATTTCGGTTCCGAGCCCGACGCGAAAGACTCCATGATGGAAATTGCCGGAACCGACCAGGGTGGACTGGGCCTTCCCGACCGCGACTACTACCTGAAGACAGACCAGAAGTCGGTCGAGTTGCGGAACCAGTATGTCCAGCACGTGACCAAAATGTTCCAGTTGCTGGGCGAGTCGCCGGAGAAGGCGGCGGCCGATGCCAAGACTGTCCTGGACCTCGAAACCGAGCTGGCGAAGGCCTCGATGGATCGAGTCGAGCGGCGCGATCCCAACAAGGTCTATCACAAGATGACCACCGCCCAGCTCCAGCAACTTAGTCCCGCCTTCATCTGGAAAGAGTATTTCGTTACCATTGCCGGCCCCAGCTTCGATAGCCTCGATGTTTCAGTGCCCGATTTCGTAAAGGGCATGGACCAATTGGTCGCGACCAGCAATCTCGAAGACATCAAGACTTACCTTCGCTGGCAGACGGTGCGCCATGTCGCACCGCTGCTGCCAACGGCGTTTGTGGACGAAAACTTCGCCTTCTATGGAAAAACCCTGACCGGAGCCAAAGAGATTCGTCCCCGCTGGAAACGTTGTGTGCAGTTCACCAACACGGATCTGGGAGAGGCGTTGGGCAAGGCTTATGTGGCCGAGGAATTTCCTCCCGAGAGCAAGGCCGCCACTCTGAAGATGGTCCATGAACTGGAAGCTGCGCTCAAAACCGATATCGCCGAGGTGTCATGGATGACCGAGGACACCAAGAAGCAGGCGCTCGACAAGCTGGCGCACATTGAGAACAAGATCGGATATCCGGACAAATGGCGCGATTACGGTACGCTGACAGTCGTCCGCGGCGAGGCTCTGGGCAATGGGCTGCGTGCCAATGAGTTCGAGTTCAAACGGCAGTTGAATAAGATCGGCAAGCCGGTGGACCGCAGCGAATGGGGCATGACGCCGCCCANNTCCCGGCCGGCATTCTGCAGCCTCCATTCTACGACCCCAAAGTCGACGATGCGGTGAACTTCGGGGCGATTGGCGCGGTCATCGGGCACGAACTCACGCACGGATTCGACGATTCCGGCAGCCAGTTCGATGCCCAGGGAAACCTGCGCAACTGGTGGACTCCCAAGGACCGTGAGCAGTTCGATAAGTTGGAGGGATGCTTCGTCAAGGAGTATGACAGCTTCGTTGCGGTGGATGACGTTCACGTGCGCGGGCAGCTAACGCTGGGCGAGAACACTGCCGACAACGGCGGGCTGCGCATTGCCGACATGGCCTTGCTGGATGTGCTGGGCAATGCTCCGCAAAAGTCCATTGACGGCTTCACCCCGGAGCAGCGGCTGTTCGTCGGCTGGGGCCAGATCTGGTGCGAGAACGAGCGTCCTGAGTTCGCCCGCATGATGGCGGGAGTCAATGAGCACTCGCCGGGGAAATTCCGGGTCAATGGCGTGGTCGGAAACATGCCCGAGTTCCAGAAGGCATACAGTTGCAAGCCCGACGCGCCCATGGTCCGCAAACCGGCTTGCCGGGTCTGGTAGGGACGGATCGCAGATTGCACCACGGAGGACGCGGAGCGCACAGAGAAACATTACTTCCCCGTGCGCTTCGTGTCCTCCGTGGTTAGGATCATGGCGTATCAGCCTTGCAACTGGCCGCTAACCACCCGTCACGGGTCACTGGTTTATAGTGGTCTGTGCTGCCGGTAAAATCTTCCTGTTCTCGTCACATTCGGGTTCCGCTGTTCGCCCTCGCGCTGGTATTGCTCGTGCTGGGCTGCGCCTGCAAGCGCGGAGCACTCGCCAAGCATGAGTACATGTACGTCTCGGCGCCGGAGACCAGCCTGCGGGATCGAGTGGCCACCATGTACAACAAGATCGGCGCGGTGCATGGCGGCGATCGCGTGGAAGTTCTGGAGAAGCAAAGGCGTTTCTTGCGGGTGCGTACCGACAGCGGACAGGAAGGCTGGATCGAGGAACGCAGCCTGGTCCCCCAGGCGGTTTACGACGCCTTTCAGAAGCTTGCCAGCGACAATGCCAGCCAGCAAGTGCAAGCCCACGGAACGGCCCGCTCCGAACTCAACATGCACGTGACCCCGGCGCGCGAGGGCGAGCACCTTTATCAACTCAAGGACGGAGAGAAAGTTGAGGTCCTGAAGCGCGCCACGGCGGAGAAGAATCCGCCGAAGTCCGTGTCCGCGAATCCGACACAGAGTCCGAAGAGTGCCGCGACGTCTCCACCGCAACCCAAGGCCGCGCCGGTGCCGCCTAAGCCCGCTCCTTCTGCCAAAGCGTCCGCCAGCGCCCCGGGCAAGCCGCCAGCGCCTCCGAAGCCCGTGATGGAAGACTGGTATCTGGTGCGCAACTCCGCCGGACGCGTCGGCTGGGTGCTGCTACGCATGATCGACCTCGATATCCCGTTGGAGGTTGCGCAATACGCCGAAGGCCAGCGCATCATGGGCTACTTCGTGCTGAACACCGTGCAGGAGGAAGACAAGCAGGTGCCGCAGTACCTGGTGCTGTTGAACGAACCCAAGGACGGACTGCCTTGGGACTTTAATCAGATTCGAATTTTTACCAGGAACCGGGCGAAGCATCGCTATGAAACCGCTTATCGCGAGCGCAATCTGGAAGGCTACTTTCCGGTAAAGACTGGCCATCAAGACTTCGGGAAAGAAGGGGACTTGCCGACCTTCACCATTCGTAAGAAAACTGACGATGGGCAGATGGTAGACATCACCTACAAATTGAATGGCCCCATCGTACGCCGAGTGCTGACCCCGGAAGAAGAGGCTGCGGAGAAGACCAAACATGAAGCCGCGCTAGCCGCCTACTACGCACAGCGGAAGAAGCAGCCGCCCGCGCATCCGCAGCCGCACCACAAGCACAAGTGAGAGTTGCTATTGAGGATTGCGAATTATAGTGACACGTCGGCAATAAACATGAGTGGGTCATCACTTAAGAATTGTCATTGGGAGCGCCCTGGGTTTGGGCGCGAGGAATCTGCTGTTCGTGGAAAAGGCAAAAAGCAGGTCCCTCGCTACGCTCGTGATGACAAACGTTACAAAATGTCACTGGATTGTGCGAGCCTCAATAGGTCGAGCTATCGGCTGTAGAACTCGGCGATGGCGGCGACCACGCGTTGTTGCTCGTCCTCGCGCAGTTCAGGGAAAATGGGCAGCGCCAATACTTCTTTCGACGCGCGCTCCGACTCCGGAAGATCGCCCGCTTTATAGCCCAGGTAAGCGAAGCATTGCTGCAAGTGCAGCGGGACGGGATAGTAGATTTCCGTTCCAATGCCTTGCTGGGTCAAGAAACTTCGCAACTCATCCCGGCGAAAGGCGCGCACCACGTACTGGTGGTAAATGTGATAGGCCTCGGGCATCGTCGCCAGCAGCGCGATGGGCGCCTGCGCGCTAACCGGTTGCGCGCCGGCTTGCACCAGGCCGGAACCGATGAATAAACCGTGATAGCGACAAGCCAGCATCCGGCGCGCCTGGTTCCACTCGTCAATGTGCTTCAGCTTTACACGAAGCACAGCCGCCTGCATGGCATCGAGGCGACTGTTCCAGCCGATCTCTTCGTGGTAATAGCGTTGGCGGCTTCCATGATTGCGCAAACGCCGAACGTGTGCCGCCAGTTCCTCGTCATTGGTGGTGACGCATCCGCCGTCGCCACAGGCGCTCAGGTTCTTGGTGGGATAAAAACTGAAAGCGGCGGCCTTGCCCAGCGCTCCTGCTTTTTTGTCGCGCCATTTCGCGCCGAAAGCCTGCGCAGCATCCTCGATAAGGCTGGCGCCGTACTGTTCGACGATACGGTCGAATCTGTCCATGTTGGCGCACTGCCCGTAAAGGTGTACGGGCATCGCCGCGCGAACCTGGTACGAACGTCCACGCTTCAGCGCGGTCTCGGTCGCTTCGGGATCGAGGTTCAGTGTCGCCGGGTCGATGTCCGCCAGAATGGGAGTGGCCCCGCAGCGCACAATCGAACTTACCGTGGCGAAGAAACTGAACGGCGTGGTAATCACGCACGCCTCCGCTCCAACACCGGCGGCTGCCAGTGCCAGCCATAACGCGTCAGTTCCCGACCCACAGCCCACACTCGCGCTTACTCCCAGATAGTTTGCCGACTCGCATTCGAAGCCATCGAGTTCCGGACCTCCGATGAAGTGCTGGGTGGTCAGCACCCGTTCGATGGCGGCCTGAACTTCGTCCTTGATGCTCCGATATTGACGCGTGAGGTCAAGCATGGGAACGGGATCGCGCTGGGTCGCGGAACCCGGACTAACTAGCGATTGCGGCGAGGTCGATGGCATAACGAAACTGATTCTATAGCGGAATCGACGCTTGGTGTACGCACTTCGCAGGCTGAAGCGGTGGGTAGTGGCTCAGTTTCTGGACTGCCGAATACTCGCTGACAATCGGCGTTCCAGAGATTGGGAGTGAAATGGCAATATTACATCAACAATCCACCCGATGACGGTGGCCCTATATTGACATCGGCTCGGCGTCTTCCGCTCAGCCATCACAAGTCTCGTCCCCAACTCATGGGAGGCATGTTGCGCACGGGCGAACCACGGCCAGGCGGAAGACCGTGCCAGACCCGTAGGTCCCACCGTCCACCGTCGTTCCGTAGAGGGTTCCGTTGGTGGCTCGCACCAGGCCGCCGATGGGATTGCCTCCATCAGGCCCTTTAAACTTGTGCAGCGTGGTGAGCGTGCCGCTTGAGGTCAGTTTGAAGATCGTGCCACAGCCGTCGCCACAGTCGCTGTAGTTGCCGCCGAACTCGGTTGTCCCGTAAAAGTTCCCGTCGCTGGCTTGTACTAGACCAGCTTCTGGGAACTCCCCATCCGAGCAGAGGCCAACGGAACAAAAGCTATAAAGCGTAGTCAGCACACCCGCGGGCGTTACTTCGAAGGCTGTGCCGCGGCCGCGCCCCCCGCCAGCATAGGTCGTTCCATAAAAGTTTCCGTCGGTGGCTTGCACCAGCCCGGCGATAGGCTCCGACCCGTCTGGGCACGCGAAGCCCAAAGAACAAAAGCGGTACAGTGTGGTCAGCGTGCCTGTGAGGGTGATTTTAAAGACCGTACCAGAGTCATAGGCTCCGCCAAGCTGGGTCGTGCCGTAGAGATTGCCGTCGCTGCCTTGCACCAGTGGAGCGACCGGAACGTCGCCGTCCGTACAGTTGGCTTGAGAGCAAAAGCTGTAGAGCGTGGTCAGTGCGCCGCCTGGAGTGATTTTGAAGATCGTGCCGCAACCGTGGTAAACACAGTTAGTTGCGGGGGTCCCACCGTACGCCGTCGTTCCGTAGAAGTTTCCGTCGGTGGCTTGCACCAAACCTGCGGGTACATAGAAGCCGTCAGGGCAGCCGGTTTGAGCACAGAAACTGTACAGAGTGCTAAGAGCGCCCGCAGCGGTGATTTTGAAGATGGTGCCACAGCTGCCGAGGAAACAGGAAGTGCTCCCGCCGCCCAGAGTTGTCCCGTAGAAGTTTCCGTCGGTGCCCTGGGTGAGAGACGACTCAGGATTTGCCCCGTTGATTCCAGCGAAGCTCGCCAGAGATGTGAAGACGGCGGTCTGGGCCAACGAGCCGATTACGGTACAAAACAAGAAGGCGACTAATAGCATCGCCGGACAAGTTCGAAGTTTCGGCATGGGAGTCCTCCGTGGTGCCAAACTCGGTGCGTTGCCTTCACCGTGAGCTTGGTGCGAAATGAAATGATCCGAGGAAAATAAGGGCGCACTGGGATCGCCCGAGAGAAGCAGGTCGGAGGTCTTGTTTCTCGCCGCCTGGGCGCGAATCGGACGGCGTGGGAAAATAGGCCTGGGAATCTTCTCCCGAGACACCCACGAGAATTTCACAGCTTCAGCGAACGTTTGTCAGTGACTCCTGTCGCACGAGCCAGTGACAAAAGGGAGCAATAGCTGGAAAGAAATACAGTCGTTGGCGTGAACAGGCCTTATCACAAGTAAACCTGAAAGCTGACCCACTGAAGCGGCTGCCTGTCTCCGGGATTGCTAGAACGACGAGCATGCGCCGTCTACCTCCCCGCAAACAGGATGTAGTGACTGGCCGCTCCCATGAAGAACAGCATGGGGAACGACAACCAGAAATTCAGGCGGGTACACAGCAGCGCGATTCTCGCCACCTTGGGCGCCTCGGGCGGCATGGCCGTTCCCCGGCTGGCGTTGGCCTCCGTCCAGCGGATCATCTTCTTTTGCATGCGCCACACGACGCCCCAAACGTTCAGCAGCATGAACCAGCCCAGCCCGCCGCCAATGCCGATCGCCAGGGCTGGATTGCTTTCCCAGCCATGCTGATTCAGGCCCAGAAAAATGTACGCCGCAGCGATCACCGCGATCGCGACGATGGCGCCCAGCACGGGACCCTTCCTGAGCGCCTCGACCGGCGACATCAGCGCTCCCATCTCGATCGCGAACGCCAGCGTCCACAGTCCGAAGAAGCTGCCGAACATCATCCCAGCAGACGCCGGCTCGCCGAGGGCCACCGCATTGCGAGCGTCGGTAGCCACGATGTGCATCCAGTAGGCGATGCCGGCCAGGACGGTCACCACCGCGCTCCAGCGAAACCACCACAAAGCTCGCGGCATCAGCTTGGGGACGACCGTTCCTCGGGACTTCGCGTCGAGTTCCTGGAGGAAGGGCACGTTCACCAGGTTGAAGAAATACAACAGCCCAACCCAGGTGATGCCGGCGACAAAATGGATCAAGCGAAGGACGATCAGGGTGGTTTGCGCACCCCCAGGGAATTGGAGCTTGGGCGAGAGGAGTAGCGCCACTAGCGAGAGAGTCATCTTGGTCACCTATGTTCGAGCCGGGTATCCTGCGCACGCTTCCGGATCAGGAGCAGTGCGCGAATTCTACATCACACGGCCTTGTGCTTGTTTTGGTAGAAATCGCGCTGCCGCTGCCTTATCGTAAAATAGCTTATGATTGCTTCCGTGGCCCTTGTGCGTGTATCGATGAATCGGTTGCGGACGATTTCTACAGGCCCGGAATCGTAACGGGGCCGCGAATCTGGGCTGTGCTGTTTTTTGCATGTTGCCAGGGAGGGACGTATGGAAAACAAGGCAGCACAAAACATACAAGACGGATTTCTAAATACTGCCCGTAAAGATAAGGTCGTAGTTACTATTTACCTGATCAGTGGGATAAAACTGATAGGAAGAATTCGCTCCTTCGACAAGTATTCTGTAGTTCTGGACACCAACAACCAGGAGGAGTTGATCTTTAAGCACGCCATTTCCACCGTGGTCATGTCGCGTTCCCATCATTCCGAACGTCACTTTGAGCACCGCGCGATAGCGGAACCAGCGGCTCCGGCGGAAGCCGAGACCGCGAACACGGCCTCCGAGGGCTAATCTATTTCTCGCGCGGGTGGAATGAACTCCAGAGCGAATGACCCCACATGGCAAACCGGCCGGAGCCAACCAGAGCGGGTCTTCCTGGTGGGAGTGGAGTTCTCCTCCCGGTCAGCAGCGGGCCGCGGCGCCGAAACTCGTTCCTCGAAGGACCGGCAAGCGGGACCCGATGACCTAGCGGCTTCTCGTTCCCGGCAACAATCCACCGGAAAAGTTCCGCCCAGCGCGCGCGTGGCGCGCAGCGCCGCCGCCTCTCACCTGCACGCGGAAGATGAGGAACATTGCGGATTTTCGGCCGAAGAGTCGATGGCCGAGTTACGCGAGTTGGCCACCAGCGCGGGAGCAGCCGTCATCGGCGAATTCCTGCAGCGGCGCCAGAAACCGGATGCCGCTACGCTCATCGGCAGCGGGAAGGTGGAGGAGCTGAAAGGCGCGGTCGCATCGAGTTCGCCCGATCTGGTCATCTTCGATCACGAGCTGACGCCATCGCAGCAGCGCAACCTGGAGCGTGAACTCGATCTGCGGGTGATCGATCGCACCCAACTCATCCTCGACATCTTCGCCCGTCATGCGCGCACCCGTGAGGGACAGCTCCAGGTGGAACTGGCGCAACTGCAATACCTGCTGCCGCGACTGGCGGGACGCGGCGTACAGATGTCGCAGCTCGGCGGCGGCATTGGGACCCGCGGTCCCGGTGAAACCCAGTTGGAGACGGACCGCCGCAAAATCTACCGGCACATTCGCCACGTAAAAGAGCAGCTGGAAAATGTTCGCCGCATCCGGGGACAGCAGCGGCAGCGGCGTGAATCGGTTCCCATCGCGACCGTGGCGCTGGTCGGCTATACCAATGCGGGGAAATCGACCCTGTTCAATGCGCTCACGAATGCGGGCGTGCTGGAGAGCAAGCGCATGTTCGCCACGCTCGATCCCACGCTGCGTAGCGTGACCCTGCCTTCGCGGCGGCAAGTCCTGTTGTCTGACACTGTGGGATTCATCCGAAACCTGCCACACACGCTGGTTTCGGCGTTTCGTGCCACGCTGGAAGAGGTGCAGCGCGCCTCGCTGCTATTGCATGTGTCCGACGCCACCAGCCCAACGGCGGCCGAGCAGCAAGCCCAGGTCGAAGAAGTGCTGCGCGAGTTGGAATCCCAGGACAAGCCGCGGCTCTACGTAATGAACAAAGTAGACCTGCTGCCAGAGAAGAAACGCGACAGTCTGCGCGATACGGAGAGCGTTATCCACGTCTCGGCCGCAAAAGGGCTTGGGCTGGACAGGTTATTGGAGCGCATTGACGAACTCATTGCCGAAGATCCGGTGCGCCGGGTCCGTATGCGCGTGCCTCAGTCGGAAGGCAAAGCGCTGGCCATGCTGGATGCCAAAGCGCGAGTCTATGCGCGCGAATACCGGGAGGGATACGTGGATCTCGACCTACAGGCGCCGGAGTCGCTGCTGCGTAGGATGAAGAGCTTCGTCAGGGAGTGATGATTCTGAGGCCGTTCTTTTCGGTCGCTCGGAACCGGAGTAGCATAAACAGCATGACCTATCGTGTGGTGTTGCAGCACTCGGACGAGGGCTTCGCCGTGTCTTGCCCTGGGCTGCCCGGTTGCTGGTCGCAGGGAGCAACCGAGCAAGAGGCGCTGCAGAATATTCGAGATGCAATCCGCGAATATCTGGAAGCCATCGGCGAACTTACGCGCGGTCAGGATGTCCGCGAGGTGGAAGTAGCAGCAGGTTAATGGGCAAAGTTCCCGGAATTCCCCACCTTCAAGCGGTACGCGCTTTGGAGAAGGCGGGTTTCCGTGTTCTGCGCCAAGGCAAACATATCGTGATGACTGACGGTCAGCGCATTCTTACCATTCCGCGCCACAACCCTGTGAATGCCTTCACGATGGGCGGCATTATCCGCGACGCCGGACTCACCATCGAGCAATTCCGAAAACTGCTCTGAACGACTACAACCGATGCCGCGCGAATCTATACCATCCGCGTTCCGGCGTCGGCCTGCTCGTCTGCGTGATAGCTGGAGCGAACCAGCGGGCCGGACTCCACATGGCGGAAGCCCATCTTCAAGGATTCTTCTTTGAGGAAGCGGAACTCGTCGGGGATGTACAACCGTGCCACGGGAAGGTGGTCCCTCGACGGCCGCAGGTACTGGCCGATGGTGAGGATGTCCACGTGGTGGGCCGCGAGATCGCGGAAAACCTCGAGCAGTTCGCCGGTGCTCTCGCCCAGGCCAACCATTACGCCGCTCTTGGTCGGAATGGCCGGATTCATTTCCTTGGCGCGCTGCAGCAGCCGCAACGTGCGCTCGTAACGCGCACCTGAGCGGGCGACGCGATACAGGCGAGGCACAGTCTCGGTGTTGTGGTTGAGGATGTCGGGCTTGGCGTCCATCACGATACGCAGCGGCTCCTCCAGGCCCTGAAAGTCGGGGATCAGCACTTCCACGCGGCATCCGGGAACGCGTTGCCGAATCTCGCGGATGGTGTTGGCGAAGACGCGCGCGCCGCCGACGTTGTCATCGTCGCGATTAACGCTGGTAACTACGGCGAACTTCAGTCCCAGTTTCTCAACCGCTTCGGCGACCCGGCGAGGCTCCTCAAAATCGATCGGCTGCGGACGGCCTTTCGGCACGGCGCAGAAGCCACAGCGGCGGGTGCACAGATTGCCCAGCAGCATGAACGTCGCAGTGCGATGGTTCCAGCACTCGCCGATGTTGGGGCAATGCGCCGACTCGCAGACGGTGTTCAGCTCCAGGTTGCGCGCCAGGGTCTTGAGGTTGTGGTAATTCTCGCCCATCGGCGCGCGCGCCTTCAGCCACTCCGGCTTGGGCGCCGGACGGCGCGGGCCAATCTCGATTTGGATCAATTCGGGAGCTGTAGCCATGTGACGTATATATTCTACCGCGCGGAGAAGCCGCTGTTCGCTCTTCGCCATTCGCTCTTCGCTTCTCGCCTTCAGCCTTTAGCTTTCAGCAGAGTACAACTCTTGTGGTTCTTGATTGCTAAAGGCTAAGAGCTAACCGCTAACCGCGAATAGCGAATAGCGAACCGCCGCTTCTCACAACGTATGCAAGTACGCCATCAGGTCGTCCAGTTGCTGCTGCGTCAGCTTCTGCTGGAAGGCCGGCATCTTGGCGCGACCCAGGAGGATGATGTCCGTAACCCTATCGTCGTTGGCGGGAATGCCATTTTTCATGAATAGCTTTTTGAACAGCCCGTTGAGGCTGGGTGCGCGCAGGTCATGTTTACTGTAGGCGTAATGACATTCGGCGCAGCGCGCATCGTAAACCCGGCGACCTTGCGCCTGCTGCGGAGTCAGCCCCAGCTCGGCGTCGCTCTTGCGAGGCTCGGAATCGCAGGCCAGAAAGATCGTAATCACGATCAGAATAATTGCAGTCAAAAGGACAAACGGCGCGCGCTTTGGTCTCGGCATTCTTCCAGGTGTCCGGGCAAATCTGGGTTCGCGTGAGGCCGCACTGCGGCTCCCGCAGAGTTAGAATACACCTCACATGACGGTTGCTCTCAAACGCGTTTACGCCGAGCCGTCGCCGCAGGATGGCGCTCGCGTGCTGGTGGACCGGCTGTGGCCGCGCGGGTTGAAGAAGTCCGACGCCGCGCTCGATGCCTGGCTCAAGGACCTGGCTCCGTCGAATGAGTTGCGCAAGTGGTTTCACGCCCACCCACCGCAGTGGAGCAAGTTTCGCAAAAAATATCTCGAGGAGCTTACGACCGAGGCGGCGAACACAGCGTTGCAGCAGCTGTATGAGTTACGGAAGAAACGCCGCCGCTTGACGTTGTTGTTCGCCTCCAGGAACGAAGAGCGCAATAACGCCGTGGTGTTGAAGCAACTGGTCGATGGCGAACGCAAGCCCCCCACCGGAACCGGCCCCATTCGCGCCGCTGCCACCAAGCGCGGGCGCGCCGCGCGGCCACGATAGGCTCCATGATCCTCCGGCCCGAAACCAGATCTGCTGCCGCCAATCATGCGTTTGTCCCTGCTTGGGAGGCTGTGGCCCGCGCCGAGAAAACAAGATCGGCAAAGTACCATCTGGTGCGCCAGCCCGATCACGCGCGGGTTTCTGGCGAAATAGTCCAGCATCTTGCGATCGCGGGTGCGCCTCCCGTGGACGACGACATCGTGCGCGGAATAAGTCTGCACGATGAAGGGTGGGCCGCTTTCGACGAAGGCCGCGAGCGCCTTCACGCGACTCCCGCCAACTATTCCAGCGCGAACATTGCGGTGGATCGTGAAGGCAGGCCGCTGGCGTTTCTCGACATCAAGGCGGGTGATTTCCTGCGCGCGTGGCAAGGATCGATTGATTCCGCCGAAGCGGTCGCGCCCATCGCCGCCCTGATCGTGAGCGGTCACTTCTGCCGGCTGGGCAAGTTTGGGATCGGCATGGCCGCCTACTCGAAAGACGATGCGCAAAGCGTGCGCGAATTCCTGGCATCCGAGGAGCAGCGCCAGTGCCGCTTGCTACGCCTGCAAAGCCGCGGCGAAAGCGAAGTGCAATACTGGACGGACGTGCTGCAATTTTGCGATCTGCTTTCGCTGTATTTGTGTTGTGGATCGGAGGAGAGGGTCGAGTTTCCGCAGCGCATCGGACCACATGGCGAAACGGTCCGGTTGCAGGTACAAGGTGAAGTTTTTGTGCTGACGCCGTCGCTCTTTGCGAAGGAAGTTGAGTTCTCGGTCGAAGCGCATCCTTATCCGGCGGATGCGGGCGTGGCGTCCACCACGCTAGCGTGGCGGGTGGGGTAGACTCCCTCTTCAACGTCGCCCTATTGAGCGTCGGAAATTATAGTGACGCATTGCAAGAACACGGAACCGACCAAGTAAAGTGAATTGTCATTACGAGCGCCGGAGTTTGGGCGCGAGGAATCTGCTTTTCGGTGGACGGGCAAAAAGCAGATCCCTCGCTGCGCTCGTGATGACAAATCTTTAAGGCTGCCACTATATTGTGCGACACTCCGTAGGCTAATTCTCCGCCTCCTGCTGTTTCCGCAACCGCCGCGTCTCCGCCAGCAGGGTCATGCTGTGCATCAGGTTCTGCATGGTGACGATGCCGATCAGCCGTTGCTGGTCAACCACGGGAATCATGCTGAGTCCTCGTCCGCCGAGTTTGCGGAAGGCCGACGCGAGCGAGTCGCTACGCTGCGCGATTTCGAAGGCCCGCACCATTGCCGACTGCACGTATCCGTTACCGCTGGCGCGCAGTGCCTGCACGATACGCTGCTTGCTGATGACCCCGATCATGTCGCTGCCGCGGACCACCGGGAAGTCGTCTTGCAAAGTGTGCACCGCTTTCTGCAGCGCGTCCTCCAGGGTATCGGCGGGCGAAAGAGTGGAGAAGCCGGTCAGCATGACATCTTCCATGCGCACGCTTTCCAGCACCGACTGGAAGACGACCGAGCGATCTTCGAGTTGCGCCCCTACGAAGAGGAAGAAACCGATCAGCATCAGCCAGGTGTTCCATACCCCGAGGAAGATCAGAAGCATGGCGAATCCCTGCCCGATGGCAACCGCGCGGCGGGTGGCGCGTACATAGTCCATACGCTCGGCGAGAAGTGCGCGCAGGATGCGTCCGCCATCCATGGGATAAGCAGGCAGCAGATTGAAGCCGCCCAAAAATACATTCGCCCAGAACAAACTGCGCGGCAGGTTATTGGCGTGAACGAAGGGCTGTGCCCACAGATTCACTTCCGGCAGAAACGCCAGGATGAATGCGCCGGACACTGCGGCAATAACCAGATTGACCACTGGACCCGCGACGGAAATGCGGATGTCGCGCGCGGGATCGGCGTTGTGCTGCCCCATGTCTTCCATCAGGGTGACTCCGCCGATGGGAAGCAGAATGATGGATCGCACAGCCACACCGTTGCGGCGGGCCACTACCGCGTGCCCCAGTTCATGCAGTACAACGCAGCCGAAGACGATCCCAACCAGCACCAGACCACGCATTGCGCCGGCGGTGCCCATGGTTACGGACTGGGTGAACCAGACAAAGGCCAGCAGAAAAACAAACGTGAGGTGGATGCGGATATCCACTCCGAACAATCGTCCCGCGGGAATCGACCAACTTCTCATTGTTCCGCAACAGCCTCCACTTTCATTCTATACACTTTATGGAGCAGCATTCAGCGTTCAGCACTCAGCATTCAGCCAACGGAACGGATTGGCGCCGCACGCCGTTGGCATAGGTTTCGGAGTTGTTCGCTGTAGTCCTGACCGCTTGACTGAAACTCACGAATGGAAATTGACCATGCGCATCATCGCCGGACAATTTCGCAGCCGTCCCCTGCGTTCCCTACCGGGTCTCGATCTGCGCCCCACCAGCGACCGGCTGCGGGAAACGCTCTTCGATGTGCTCGCCGCCGCAGGGAATCTTCAGGACAGCGTGTGGCTCGACCTGTATGCCGGGACGGGCGCGGTGGGTATCGAGGCGCTGAGTCGTGGCGCGCGCCAGGTATATTTCGTTGAATCGGCGAAAAAGCACGCGCGGCTGTTGCGGGAAAATCTGGATCCGCTTGCGGTCCCCGATGCATTTGAATTGCACGAGCGCGAGGTCGCACAAGCGCTGCCGCTCTTGGAGACTACGGGCGTGGTCTGCGACTACTGCTTTCTCGATCCGCCGTACCGCATGCGCGGCAGCTACGAGCGCACGCTCGGTTACCTGTCGCAATCGCGACTGCTACAGCCCACGAGCCTGGTCATCGCTGAGCATGAAAAGAAGTTCGACCCCGGTGAACGCTTCGGTGCGCTGGTGCGCTATCGGAGACTGGATCAGGGTGACGCATCGCTGAGCTTCTACCGGCTGGCGTAAGAGGGGTGTGAGACTTTCTGCGGCGTTGGTATGCACGCCTGAACAGGCTGCGAAAAAAAGAGATGTTCGGGTAGTGCGGCGCTTCAGTGCCGCGTCAAGGAGCTGATGGGAACTCGGCCTTTAGACCCCGGGTACGTGGTCCGATATCGCTAATACGTGCGTGGTTAGCGGTGTTTTCGAAGCGAGGTACCTCAGCGGCTAGCTGTGACGTTTCAATAGGTTGTTGTCCATTCGGCCAAGAACTGGGAAGCTGATGTTGCGAAGCAATAGCTACCGAGGAGACCGAATGGACTATCACCATCATGCTCGACTTACGATTTATCGTCGAGAGGAACTTGCCGAAACCGTGATCCAGGGCCGACTGAGCTTGAAGGAGGCCGCAGCCGAGTTCAAGCTCAGCCGGCAGAGCGCGGCCAAGTGGGTGCGTCGCTTCCGCACCGAGAAGCAACCCGGCTTGCGCGATCGCAGCTCGCGCCCGCATCGATCTCCCCGCTCCACTTCCCCAGAATTGATCGATCGCGTGCAGCGGCTGCGACGCGAGCGTTGGACAGGAGTTCGTATTGCCCAGTCCACCGGCCTGAGCCGGGCCACCGTGAGCCGCATCCTTACCCGGCTCAAGTTGAACAAGATCAGAATGCTGGAGCCCGCCGTGCCCATCGTCCGCTACGAACTGCCCGCTCCCGGCGACCTGCTGCACATCGACATTAAGAAGCTGGCTCGTATCCACAAGCCCGGACATCGCATCACCGGCAATCCCCAGGACGAAACCCGCGGCGCCGGTTGGGAGTTTCTTTATGTCGCCATCGACGACCACTCCCGCATCGCCTTCACCGCCCTGCTGCCCGATGAAAAAGCAACTTCGGCCAGCAGCTTCCTTCGCCAGGCCGTGGCCTACTTCGCCCACCTGGGCATCCAGGTCCGGCGCGTCATGACCGACAACGGTCCTTGCTTCTGCTCCACCCTCTTTGCACAGGCCGGTGGCGATCTGCAACTCCGACACACCCGCACTCGCATTTACACCCCGCGCACCAATGGCAACGCCGAACGCTTCATCCAAACTGCCATTCGCGAGTGGGCCTACGCCCGTCTCTACCAGAACTCCGCCGAACGGCTTCGCCATCTGGCTCCTTGGATCCACCAGTACAACTGGCATCGACCGCACACTGCTCTCAACCAAAAACCACCCATCAGCCGATCCGGACTCGATGTCAACAACCTCTTGACACACCACAGCTAAAGCCGATTCTCACAGATAACTGCTTAATGCGGGCGTGAAGGCCCGCACTACCCGGTCAGGGCTACGCTAATTCTGAAACCGCTCTAAGTCCACGAAAAGGGCAAGCCGAACTCTGCTGGTTACCTTCGTAAGTAAGTCGGTACGTTTGTCAATTGCTCTCGGTACCGGCGGCTGCAAATATCGTGATACGCCATTCTCCCGGAAGGATGGCGGTCGCATGGCTGTGCCAAAGGTGCAGTGCAGCATCAGGCTTCCAGCGCATTCTCCGGACCCTTGGTGGGCCTCGAGAAAAACTGTCGAGTAGAAGCCGCAGTTGGGCTGCTTTCGCGAATACAGAGGGGCAGATGGTACAGAAGGGTGTGTGGTGTGTCGCACTACTTTTGGCGGTGCGTATGGTCGGCTGCGGCGGCTCTGCAACAGCGCCGCCAACTCCCGCTCCGCTGAGCGCCGGCAACCTCAACCTGATCTTCGTGGTAAGCGAGGACTTGGCTTACCAGGCTTCCGGGGACGTCAATCCAAAGACGGCGAACCTCACCAATCAGGGTCTGCAGCGATCGCTCCTGATGGCCACGTTCCTGCAGCAGCAAGTACTGGGAACGCAGAATGTAACCGGCATCTACGCGCTTGAACCGATGACCCATTTGCAAACCGCAAGCAATTACCCCGATATGGCAGCACCTGAGACAATTCAGCAGTTCGCCCTTCTCAACCAGATCACTCTCTCCGCTCCGGGCCAGACCCCATATGCCGGCCACAACTACCCGATCAATGCATCCTATGCGTCAGGGCCCCTACCCAGCGGAGTTGCCGTGCCGCCGCAATTCTGCCCGACTTGCCAGGGGCTCGATTTCAACGACCAGGGAGGCGACAACGAAGCCCTGGTAACCGGTATCGTCAAGGCAAACGTCCTGGGCTTTTATGTCTTCTCGGCGCCGTGGGAGACCACCCGTGCCCTGTTGGCAAACATCAACAAGTTGGAAGGCTACAACCTGAGTCTTCCGGCGAGCTATAGGGGTCCCAACTATATCTATGCGATCTCGATCGCGCCGCCGGGAAGCGCCAGCCTGGTCACCTACAACAGCAATCTGAATCCGCCTTCCACCTACCCTACGCTGCCCCCGCCACCGCTGGTCAGCACTCCATGCACGGCGCAGGCGCCTTTCAGCATCACCGTGACTGGCGGTAAGGGTGGCGCCGTAATTCCGGCGGGAACCAACACCAACGAAACGCTTCACATAATTCGCCACGCCGACGCGCATCCGCGGGACTACTGGTCCGACAACAACTATGTCGGTGCGGGGCAATGGCGCGCGCTGGATCTTCCCAACGCACTGCGCGGCAAAATCAGCCCCAACCAGATATATTCGAACGACCCCGCTCAATTTAGCCCAGGCTCCGTTAGCCCCTCGGGTGATTCCTCCTGGTCGGCGGTTGCGCCCCCCTTGACTGCCGAACCATATGCAATCGCCAATAACTTGCCCTACAATCTGGTCGCCAGCTTCCTGATCTCCGATCAGAACGCCCCTCAGCTAACCAGTAATTTTTTCTTCACCGGCGGCACATTCTCCAATCAGAGGGTGCTGCTGGCGTGGTCTTACCAATACATACAACCGACAGTCAATTGGCTAATCGCGAGCTATCACGGCGACGGTCCACAGGCCCCCGCTTGGCCGGACACCGACTACGACACCATCTGGACGGTGACGCTTGACGCCCACGGCAACGTGACCGTGAACAACGCCATGTGCGAAGGCATCAACTCCGCGGCGCTGCCGGCCACGCCTCCTCAGTTCTGACGGTCACTCAGGCGGCAGCAGTTGGCCACTAGGCAACAATGCCGAGATGACCTCACAAACTGACCACTGCCCGGCTCGCATCTCGGTTGAGTTTCCGCCGACCTTTCTCTACCATCCAGAGTTCTCCATCCCTCATCAGGCGGCATGCCGGTGGACAAGCTCAGGGTGCTGATCGGGCGCGAACGCATTGCCGCGAAGGTGGCCGAGATGGGGCAGCGCATCAGTCAGGATTTTGCCGGTGAGCCGGTCGTGCTGATCGGAGTGCTGAAGGGCGCCACCATTTTTCTCGCCGACCTGGCGCGGCAGATCACGCTCGACGTCAGCTTCGATTTCATCGCGGTGTCGAGCTATGGAAACGCCAAGCAGCACAGTGGCGAGGTCAAGCTGGTGAAAGATGTGGACCGCTCGATGGAGGGCCGGAACATCATCCTGGTGGAAGATATTCTGGACACCGGTTTGACCCTGACCTACATCCAAAGCATGTTGCGTGCGCACCAGCCGAAGTCGCTGAAGATTGCGGCGCTGTTGGACAAGGTGTCGCGGCGCACCGAGCCCATCCACGGGGACTACGTCGGTTTCGAGATTCCTGACGAGTTTGTGGTGGGCTACGGGCTTGACTTTGCCGAGCATTATCGTAATCTGCCGGATGTTTGTGTGCTGGAGTCCGGCCCCGAATCGGAATAGAATCTCTCGTGCTCATGTCTGCGAACCTCTCTGTCGTAAACGGCGCACCGGTCATTCTCGTGAGCGACTGGCGCAGCGCAGCCAGCCTGATCGATCACACCCTGCTTAAGCCCGATGCCACTCGCGACCAGGTGATCGCGTTGTGCGAAGAGGCGGTCCGCTACGGGTTTCATGCGGTCATGGTGAATCCTACTAACGTGGCCCTGGCCGGTGCTCGACTGCGCGGCTCGCCGGTGAAAGTTGGCACGGTGGTCGGCTTTCCCCTGGGCGCGAACCTCACTCTGACTAAACTGGCGGAAGCTGACTCCGCCTTGCGCAATGGCGCGCATGAGCTGGACATGGTGCTCAACATTGGGGCGCTGAAGTCGGGCGATCGAGTGCTGGTCCAGCACGAAATGCGAAGCATGGTTCGGCTGGCGCATGATCGCGGAGCAATCCTGAAAGTGATTCTTGAGAACTGTCTATTGAACCAGGTCGAGAAGATCCTGGTTTGCTCGCTGGCCCTTGAAGCGGACGTGGATTTCGTGAAGACCTCCACCGGATTTGCGGATGCGGGCGCTACTGCCGCTGACGTGGTGTTGATGCGGGGCGTGGTTGGACTCAAAGTCGGCGTTAAGGCGGCGGGCGGCATTCGAACTGCGGCGCAGTTCATGGACATGATCGATGCCGGCGCGAACCGCATCGGCAGCAGCGCCAGCGTCGACATCGTGCGCGAATTGGGCGCACCAGCGGACGATCGATCCAATGGAAACAATTAAGCTTGGTTCGCGACTCACGCGGGAGTTCGCATGGCGCGTCTGACCGGCGTGCTGGGCATCCTCGCGATTCTGCTATTTGCGTACCTCTTCTCGACTGACCGGAAAGCCATCCGCTATCGCACGGTTTTCGTCGGACTGGCGCTGCAATTCGTGTTTGCCATCCTGGTCTTGCGCGTGAGTTTCGGCGTGCGCGTCATGACCATCGCCGGGGACGCCGTCAACCGGCTTCTCAGTTATTCCTTTGCCGGATCGCAGTTTGTCTTTGGCGAGTTTGGGGCCAAGCTCTCCCGCTTCGGCGTGGTCTTCGCCTTCCAGGTGCTGCCCATCATCATTTTCATCGCCGCATTTTTCGCCATCCTTTATTACTACGGCGTGATGCAGTTCATCATCCGGCAACTGGCGAAAGTCATGATGCGCTTCATGGGCGCAAGCGGGGTTGAGTCGCTGGACGTCGCCGCCAGCATCTTCATGGGACAAACGGAAGCTCCGCTCACCATTCGTCCTTTCCTGCCCAAGGTCACGCGCTCCGAGCTGATGACTATCATGACCAGCGGCATGGCGCACGTTTCCGGGGCCATGCTGGGCGCCTACATCCTGCTCGGCATCGAGGCGCGACACCTGCTGAGAGCGGTGATCATGACCGCGCCGGGAACGATCCTGATCGCCAAGATGCTGGTCCCGGAGACCGAAGAGCCGCTGACCGCCGGAACGGCCAAGATCGATTCCGTCGAGTTTGGCGAGCGTGCCAGCAATGTTCTGGACGCCGCCGCGAAAGGCACGACCGATGGCTTGCATCTCGCATTGAACGTTGCCGCGATGCTGATTTCATTCCTGGCGCTGATTGCCTTGCTTGATGGCGTTCTTGGCGGAACTCACAATTTACTTGCGGCGCACGGATTTCCCTGGTTCCCATCGAAGCTGGAGTCGATATTCGGCGTGATCTTCGCACCCGTGGCCTGGCTGATCGGCGTGCCATGGCATGACTGTCTGGCCATCGGCAACCTGCTGGGCACGCGCATGGTGCTGAACGAACTGGTCGCCTTCACCATGTTGAGCGCGCAGAAGGCCACGCTCGATCCGCGGTCGTTCACCATCGCTACCTTTGCCCTCTGCGGATTCGCGAACTTCGCCTCCATCGGCATCCAGATTGGGGGGCTGAGCGCCCTGGCGCCGGGCCGCCGCCAAGACCTAGCCAAGCTCGGCTTTCGCGCAATGATCGCAGGCACGCTCGCCAACCTCATGTCGGCCAGCATCGTGGGCATTCTGTTACGGGGGTGAAAGGCAGGGACTAGGGACTAGGGGCTAGGGGCTAGGGGGCTCACGCCCACGGCTAACACAAATATCGGCTTTCGGGCCGTCAGTCGGACGCGGCGTCGCATCTGTCCGCTTCTCACTTTTCTCCACCCGCCACCCGCTAACCCCTGACCTCTAACCCCTAGCCCCTAAACCCTGGCCCCTGCTTTGTGTCTTCCCTCACAATCCCTTGTGACCTCCGCACTAGTTCCGGTTCCGGAACAAGCCCATGCTTAACTTCCAGAGAGCCTCTTCCGGCTCTTAAGAATTCGTGCGGGTTCATTTCGAAGGCGCATCGGTACCGCCAATTTACTTTTACTGCCGGCCACTCCGTTGCTAAGCTTTGCGGGCCGCAATCGCGCCGGCGCTGTCGTTCCCACACA
Organism: Acidobacteriaceae bacterium; assembly: GCA_003160215.1. GTDB lineage: Bacteria > Acidobacteriota > Terriglobia > Terriglobales > Acidobacteriaceae > Bog-257. The sequence goes on along the minus strand of PLQW01000085.1, from coordinate 18,690 downwards.
CGCAAATCAAGTTCATTCATTCGGAGGCCGTCATGGCAATTACTAAGCAGGATGCTCTCGACTACCACTTTGGGTCACGGCCGGGAAAAATAGAAGTCACTTCCACGAAGCCTTGCCTTACGCAACGCGATCTTAGCCTCGCCTACACACCGGGCGTCGCCGACCCCTGCCTGGAGATCGAGAAGAACCCGCAAGATGCATTCAAGTACACCGCCAAGGGCAACCTGGTGGCGGTGGTAACCAACGGGACCGCAGTGCTGGGACTGGGCGACATCGGCGCCCTGGCCGGCAAGCCTGTCATGGAAGGCAAAGGCGTCCTGTTCAAGAGGTTTGCCGACATCGACGTATTCGACATCGAACTGGATACGCATAATCCCGACGAGATCATCAAGACCTGCCAACTGCTGGAGCCCACCTTCGGCGGCATCAACCTCGAAGACATCAAAGCGCCAGAGTGCTTTTATATCGAGGAGACGCTCAAGAAGACGATGAAGATCCCCGTCTTCCACGACGACCAGCACGGTACTGCCATTATCTCTGGCGCGGCGCTGGTAAACGCGGTGGAACTGACCGGCAAGCGCATGGACCAGATCAAGATAGTCGTCAACGGCGCCGGCGCTGCCGGCATCGCCTGCGCTGAGCACTATGTCTGCATGGGCGTGAAGCGCGAGAACATTACTCTGGCTGACACCAAAGGCGTCATCTACAAAGGCCGCAAGGAGGGAATGAATCCCTACAAGGAGCGCTTCGCCAAAGACACGCCGATGCGGACTCTTGCCGAGGCCGCCAAAGGCGCCGATGTGCTGCTGGGACTTTCCGTTAAGGGCGCATTCACGCCGGAGATGATCGCGTCGCTGGCGCCGCGACCCGTGGTGTTCGCCATGGCAAACCCCGATCCGGAGATCACTTACGAGGAAGCCCGTGCGATCCGCGACGACATCATCATGGCGACGGGACGCTCCGACTATCCCAATCAGGTCAACAATGTTCTCGGGTTCCCATTCATCTTCCGCGGAGCTCTGGATGTGCATGCCACCACTATCAATGAAGAAATGAAGCTGGCGGCCACGCATGCCCTGGCGGCACTGGCGAAAGAAGATGTTCCCGACTCCGTCTGCCGGGCCTACGGAGTGGACACTCTGAAGTTTGGCGTCGACTACATCATTCCCAAGCCGTTCGATCCACGTGTACTGGTCTGGGAAGCGTCTGCCGTGGCCCAAGCCGCCATGGATACTGGCGTGGCGCAAATTCCGGTGGACATCGCCGAATACCGCGAGCAGCTCGAGAAACGGTTGGGCAAGGCGCACGAACTGATGCGCTCCATGATCCATAAAGCCCAGTCCAATCCCAAACGGGTGGTGTTTCCCGAAGGCTCGCATCAGAAGATCCTGCGCGCCTGCCATGTCCTAATCGAGGAGAAGATTGCCGTTCCGATTCTGCTGGGGCGTGCCGACGAGATCCGGCGCACGGCAGCCGAGTTGGGGTTGGCGCTCAACGGTGTCACCATCATCGAACCGGAGAATGCTCTGCGGCGGCAGGAGTATGTCCGCGAGCTGTATCGCTTACGGCAGCGTCGCGGTGTCACACTGGGCTCCGCCGACGAGCTGATGAACGACCACAACATCTTCGGCTCCATGATGGTCCGCATGGGGGACGCTGATGCCATCGTCTCCGGCGTGAGCCAGAATTATCCCGACACGATTCGTCCGGCGTTGCAGGTGATCGGGGTCCGCGAAGGGATCCACAAGGTCTCCGGCCTCTATCTCATCATCACCCGCAAGGGCGATCCCTACTTCCTGGCCGATGCCACGGTCAACATTGACCCCACCGCCGAGGACCTGGCAGAGATTGCTCTCTGTGCCGCCGAAGAGGCACGCCGGTTCAACATTGAGCCGCGCGTGGCCATGCTCTCCTTCTCCAGCTTCGGCAGCACCAAGCATCCGCTGTGCGACAAGATACGGCGGGCGACGGAGCTGGTGCGCTACGCCGATCCCACCCTTATCATCGATGGCGAGGTCCAGGGTGACATCGCGGTCAACCCCAAGAAGATGGAAGCGGCATTCTCCTTCTCCCCGTTGCAGGGCGGAGCCAACGTGCTGATCTTCCCCAATCTGGAGGCCAGCAATATCGCTTGCAAGCTTCTCATCGGCGTCGGCGGAGCGGAAGCGGTTGGCCCCATACTCCTGGGCATGGCGAAGCCGGTACATCTGCTGGCGCGAGGTGTTGAGGTGGAAGACATCGTCAACATGACGACGATCGCCGTGGTGGATGCTCAGGACAGCATAGTTCCCGCCGGCTCGCGAGTGGAACGTGCCGTCGCAACGGTCGGCTAAAGCTGATCCACAAACCGTATGAACCGCAAAAGGCGCGTCAGCGATGGCGCGCCTTTGTTTGAGCCTGGTTTGAAGGGGCGCACCTTCAGAGCCTGCCCTGAGCCTGCCGAAGGGTGCGCCCGTTGCAGCCCTTTATTTTTGTGATTCCGAGCCGGCTTCAGAGCGTTTGTGAGAACTCGTTCTGAGTTGGCACAGTGGAACGATTGCCCAAAATCCAGCTCCGCAGGGCGGAATTGATTTTAGCCTAGGGCGTAAGCCCAGGGCTAAGTGGGAAATAGATCCGAGTCCCTTCAGGGACGGCACAGTTTTCACACACCCTCTTCAGCCGCGAGGAATCCGCTTTCCCGACTTTTTCAGCAGCCTCTTCAGCCGACGAGGGATCTGCTCTTAAAACTCTTCCGCAGCCTGTTAATCTGCCACGCAAACTCCTCACGTGTTACAACGGAAGTGGTACACACCGTACTGCGGACGGGGGATTTGCGGTGCTGATTTCCAATGTAACCTATTTCTATTAGGATCGATCCGCTGGCGAGAGCAGCGGACAGGGATGGCGAGCGCATAGCGAAGGATTCGTGAACACGTTTCTTCGTGCTCCATTTCCTTCATAGGTTGGCGGAATTCTGGGCCGTTTCGGTCTTCGGTTGTGCAACTGGGCGCTGCGCTTCCGGACAGAATTCCGCCCTTTTTCTTTGCTGCTGAATTCTTCCGCCTTCAGCCCGGTACTTTCGACCTGCAATCAACGCCGCAGACCGGACCGCAACGTCGCCTCGGAGTTCTCGCGTTCGGAGATGTACCGCGTGACGGTATTCAAGGCGATCGCAACAAGAACCGGGCAACCGGCGACCCTCCAACCGTTCTTACCCGGCGAGACGGCTCTCCCGCTATGGTTATGGCCTGCTGCTATGCATCGGCCGCGAGTTGGTGTAGACTCCCTTTCTTTCACTGCAAGAAAATTTAAGCTGCGGAGTTAAACTTGCAGAGGTGCGCGAAGGATTACACGGACACAAAGCAATTCCTGTGGACCGACACGCCGGCTGCTCACGATGTCCTGAAAGCCGGCGAAAAGAGATGGCTCAAGAAATGGCGCACCAAAGACATTAACATTTTGCGGCGTTTCATTGACGAAGGCTATACGGTCCTGGACTCCGCCGTAGCATCGGCGGATGTGGACAAGTTTCTGGCGGATCTTCATGCTGCGTTGTCGGATCCAAAGGTCGAGTTCCCAATGACATATTGGGACGACCAGAACACACACCACTACGACATCGCGCGCCACGAGAAACTCGGCCATCTGGAAGCCAAGGTCCTCGATGTTCACGTGCGGCTGTCCTCCAGCCACAAACTCATCTTTGCCCCTAGGCTCGATTTCCTGAAGGATATTTTTCGGGAAGATCCGGTCGCATTTCAGACTTTGTATTTCGAGAACGGATCGCAGCAGGGAGCGCACCAAGACACGGCCTTCGTTTACACCGACCCACCTTACCACTTCGTGGCCAGTTGGATCGCACTGGAGGACATTGCTCCCGATACCGGGGAGTTGTTTTACTATCCGGGCAGCCACAGGATGGACGATCTGCTGTTTGCTGAGGGCACGAAGGCGGTCAGACCGGGAGATCCGGACGGCCCGAGATATTCTGCGACTCTGGAGCAATTTGTCAGTGAGTACGGTTTCAAGCGAACTCGGTTCCTACCCAAGCGAACCGATGTGCTGTTCTGGTCATCAGACCTCGTCCACGGCGGCGAACAGAGGATGCGCAATGCAACTCGTAGGAGTTTGGTGACTCACTACTGCCCGTGTTCTGCAACTGTGCCGTACGCACGAGAGAAGAGCATTCGGCCCACGCGTCTCGACTGTGGCGGCTGGATTGTCGCAAATTACTGAGAAAAAACAGTAGAGCTCATTCTAGGATTGGACCAAGTCCTTTATCCGGATCAGTTCGTTCACCGGCATTACCGGGATTCCCCGATTGCGGTCCCAGAAAGCTCCTGTGTTCCCGGAAATAAATGTGCCGGTAATGTCCCGCTCATTGTTGCGAAAGGCATCCAGGACTGGCCCCATCACGCTATCCGGCCCTCTGGCCGCCGCGATGCCTGTCGGAAGGAAATATTCCGGGCAACACTCGTGAGAGAACAAGCAACTCTCAACCGGCAGACGTCCCAGAATGGTCATGACATCTCTGCTGGAACTCTCCAGATCCACGTCCATCCAAATGCACATGGGCTGCAGGTCGCTTTTGGGTAAAGTATCGGCGAAAAATCCCGGGTGGAATGTCACGGCCTCGATTTTGCCGAATGCGCTAACGTTGCGCTGAACCTCCGGCAGCGAACCCATGAACTCCCCGGCCTGGTAATAGTCCGATTCTGAAGGAGGCAGGCCAGCGAACGAGTCGAATACGTGCATGGCGATGCCTAGCTAAAGCAGTTTCAGAGATAGTGTAGACTGCGGGTGGCGATTCTCCGCTCCAGCCGGGAATATCCCAACTTCCGCTTTTGGTGAGCCGCCTTTCCCACACCGGCCCTGTCCCAAAACGGTCCAACTCGCAGTCGTCGTGCTACCACTTGTCGGCTTAAGAAGGTATTTCTTGCATGTCAATATGGTAAAACACAACAATAGCTTCTAAGTAATTGAAGACAAACATTAAATAAAAACTATTATTTACTTGACATAGGTTGCGCTGTTCTGTATAAAGGGGGCATGGACGAACAAGAGAAGGCGCTAATCAAGGCGATGGTAAGTCTGCTCACGGAACTGGCCGAGGAGGTTGCTCAACTCGCGAATCCGACTGCTGGCGTTCGATGGGGTAGGGTTCCGATGTCTCCCGGCGAGCGTGCTGAAAATGTTCTCGCAAAGCTACGCGCAGTTGATCAAGCGATTGGGCGAGCTCAAGCGCCCAAGAAGAATCCGAGGTTGCCATGAATCTCCTTCAAGTTGCCAAAACGTTCGCCACGGAAGATATGGCGCTGGCCTACTGGATAATGACGCGCTGGCCCAAGGGCGTCCGTTGCCTGGGTTGCGATAACCCGAAGGTGTGGGCCATCACCACCAAGGGCAAGACTGGCCGCAAGTGCCATCTGTTTGAGTGTGCCGAATGCGGCCTACACTTCAGCGCCACGACTGGCACCTTGTTCCACGATTCCCACCTGCCCCTGACCAAGTGGTTTGCGGCGATTGCCTTGATGGTTGAATCCAAAAAAGGCATCTCCGCCAATCAGGTAGCGCGGCACATTGGGTGCTCTTACAAAACCGCGTGGTATCTCTGCCATCGCATTCGCAACGCCATGAGCGAAACCGATGAGCCCAAGCTTGGTGGTCCCGGCGTGGTCGTAGAAATTGACGAAACCTTTATCGGCGGCAAGAAGTTCCGCAAGGGTGTAAAGGCTGGCAAGGATGCCAAAATCACCGTCCTAGGCATGGCTGAACGCGGCGGACGCACCTACCTGAAAACCATCGAAAACACAAAAGCCTTGAGCATCCGCCCGATCTTGGATGCCAGGCTAGATCCCAACACCGAGAGGGTTGTAACGGATTCCCACGCGACCTACACCTACACAATTCCGCCAGAGAAGCATGAGACAACGTCGCACAAGCAAGAACTGCGCGACGATGGATTCATTACCGGAACCCGAACCATCGAGAGCGCCTTTTCGTTATTCAAGCGCGGCATCATCGGGAGCTACCACAAGATGAGCCGTGACCACATCGACAGCTACCTCAGCGAGTTCTCTTGGCGTTTTGACCGTCGCCACCTGCAACCGCAACTGTTCGATCTGGCCTTGCACAACCTCGCAGAGCGGAAGCCGCTCACGTTCAAGAGGCTGACACAGCAGATTTTCTAGCCGGAAACTCGGTAGTAGGGCTAATTGTCCGTTGCTGCATTTTTGTCGCATCCCGCAATCTCAAGAGTCAGAGAGAATCGTTTAGAGAACTCGCTATCCGGCCCAAGGGTTCGCATGAGTCGCTTTGCGGACTCGATAAAGTCTCGAATGTCGGGCGCAATTGTCGATTCTAGGGGTATATTCGCCCACCATTCCCCACAGTTTGGACAAGCCCCAAGTTTACGAACGTCCATGCTCTCGCCCACGAGGAATGAGATGGATGTCTTGCACTTCGCACACTCAAACCGCAAGGCGAGAATGTCCGACACGTCAATGTAGTGCTTGGTTTGGGAGGTCATTGCTTTCTGGCGCTCCGCTTGGTGCCGCCATCCTTGCGCGGCTTTGGCTTTGCTGTCACTTCCTTGAATGTCGTGGGCGGGGTGTTGATGAGCCGCCGCAACACGGCGTCAAACTCCGCCTTTCTAGCTGCGACGTTGTCGGGGCCACCTGCTCTCCTCATTAACGCGACTCCAGCAGGCTGTTCAATATAGCTTCTATAAGCATCTGGTTGGTTTGTCCGGGGCGTCCCCTTTCGGCAAACCAAACGTCGTCGGCGCTATCATTTTCTGCAACTTCGTAGTCTCGCGAAGATATCCCGCCTCGACGAGCGGATGCGACAAGAACATGAAGGTGATTATTGGAAAAGGTAATCTCGGCAGAGCGGTCAGGCGTTAGTCCCTGCGCGTATTTAAGGGTCGCCTTGTTTCCCTCGCCTGCCGCGTACTCGTATTTCAGGAACGCCTCTTTCCCGGATATATCTTGCGCGGCGAGCGCCAATGAATCTTTCAGGTCTTTCCATAACCCTGGGGCCTTCGATTTGATTAGATCGCTTCTCTGATCTGCGCGCTTCTCGGATAACAGTACCTTCTGGCGGTCGGCCTTGAACCTCTCCGCGAATTTGTCTGCCCATTCTGCCATGCGGTCACCTCCAAGACGGAGATGATATTCCATGGGCGAGGTTTTGGCGACCCCGCCAAATCCGAAGTCGAAATGACACGAAAATGCTAGGGAAATATGAGCCATGCGCCATCAACCTAGTTCAAGTAATAGATCGTTTAAATAAACCTAGTAAAACGTGTCCAAACCCCTGCAAATGTGCTATATTGAAACTAGAGTTAGAGATTGGGAAGCGGTTCTGTGCAGCTTCCCGCCAGCGACCCAGCCAAGAGTTGGGTTTTTGTGTTTCTGGAGCTCGATTGTTCCACGGGGGCAGCGGGCGGCCTAATAATTTTCCGGCATACTTCCCAGCTTCGGCTCGGTTTTCGTGTTTCTGGGGCAGTTTGGGTGGAGGAGGCCTGTGCGCCTCCAATTGAGCTGCCACCGTCGAGGACTTCAGTCCCTTGGGATACTTCGTCCCCGGTCTGAAACTTCATATGATTCGACCAGTGGAAAGTATGTATCTCGCGCCCTGAAGGTCGTTCCTCCGCAGTGCTCAATTGCAGGGCTTGAACGTCCTGCTCCACCCGCCAGAGGTAGATCGCCGTTTAAGCGCCACTCATCGCTTACCAAGCCTCCCTGGTAAGGAGAACGAACATGCCACTCAAGAACAGCGCGATGTCGTCCGGCAAGAAGCTGGCGCCAGCGCCGCGGAGCGCCGTCTCCAAAAGCAAGCGTCTGGCCCCGAAGAAGAGCGGTACCGCGAAAAAGAACGCCAAAGCGCCAGCTTCGACGAACCCGCCCAAGAAAGCCAAGCGCCATACGGCAGCCTTTTCCACGCTGAAATCGAAACAGCAGGCCGTGGAACGCGCCAAGCTGCAAATCTGGCGTCACCTGCAGGAGATCAACGGGGCGGTCATCCGGCTGGCGGAATCGGGCAGCTACCTGGCGGCCCGGACACTCTTCGAATTTGCCGGTGTGTACACGCTGCCGCTGGAGGAGGAAACCGCGCAGAGCGGTCTTCCGGCTGCGCCGCCGGCCACCGGGAGCGCGCCCTCTCAGCCGCCGGAACAGACGCCGCCGCCGGTCAATAGGGTGGAAGCATTCCTAAAGACACTGGGACTCGATCCCCTATCGGACGAAGAGCCTGAACCGGACATGGCGGCTTGACCGGCTACCGAAAAAACCGGCGTTCGCGCGCGCTTTTGCATCCACCTGCCTGGATCGCCGGCTTTCCGGCCGCGCAAAACTCGTTCGCTACCACGCCTTGTAGAATGGCGAGTGGAGTTCCCGCCGCGGCGGACAGCTCCGCTGGGGGAGCAGACTGACGCATGGACATGACGTGGGTGACCGATCGCATCGCCTTGGGCGGCGGCATCTGGACCGATGACAAGATGATCGAGGTGGTGCGCGCCGGGGTGACTCACATCGTGGACATGCAGATNNGTTGCAGCGCGGCGTGGACTTTGTCCTGCAAGCGCTGGACGATGCCGACAACAAGGTCTTCATCCATTGTGCGGCGGGCGTGCACCGTGCACCCATGATGGCGCTGGCGGTGCTGCGCGCCATCGGCTTCGGGCTCGACGATGCCATGGACATGATCCAGTCCCGGCGCCCGGTCGTGGACTTCGCCGATGTTTACGTGCGCAGCGTGGAGGAGTTCATCCGCAGCTACCAGCCCGCGCAGCAGGAGCGCGGTTAGGAAAACTCTGGACCAGTCGAGGTTCGGGTAGTGCGGGCCTTCAGGCCGCTGCCAAGGCGTTCATAATGATCGGGGGCTTTCAGCCCCGGAAGCGCCTGCAAGAGGTAATCGAAGGGCCCCACACTGTGGGACATTACGTCAATTCGCAATTTCCCGCCGGCTCCGGCCGGCAGCAGAGAGGCATGGATTATGCCGACGATCAGCCGCCTCACAGGGCGGTTTTTTTCTGTCCTTATTCCGATAACCCTTGCGATGGTATTGCCACCGGCCGCGGCAACCGGCGAAGCGGGCCTTCAGCCTCCTTCTCCCGCTTCGCCTTCGGGCATGAACCTGGTGACGGGAGCCCGAACCGCACTGGGGTCCCCATGGCGCGCCGATTTTACGCGCAATGGGGTAATGGCCGGCCTGCAACGCATGACGTCGGGGCATTTCACCGCCTGGCCAACCGCCAGGCACTTCACCTTGCCCGCTCTGGATCGCGCCACTCCCGCGCTGCTGGCGCAGGTTGTAACCTCGGGCAGCCAGAAATCGCCAGCCGGCACCCCGGCCAAAATGTCGCAGTCCGCGCCCAAAGATCAATCCGCGCCACCTCCCACACTGTGTCAGATCGTTGACACCGTGTACCGTGCTGACGGCACTCCCGCGCAAGGGACCGCGCTGATTTCATGGCCGGCCTTCACCACCGCGGCGGGACAAGCGGTAACCCCCGGTTCGCTCACCGTCACTCTCGATCCGAGTGGCGGCTTCAACGCCAGCCTCGCGCCCAACACCGGCGCAAGCCCCGCAGGCACATACTATCGCGCCATTTTCAAGCTCGATGACGGCACCACCGATTCCGAATATTGGGTCGTGCCCAACGCGCCAACTACTACCATCGGCGCCATCCGCAGCAAGCTGGTTCCGACCAACCAGGCGGCGCAATTCCTCACTCGCGACTACGCCGACTCCACGTACGTCGCTCTGGCTTCCACCCAAACCATCGCCGGGGTGAAGACCTTCAGCAACTCTCCGGCGGTTCCCGCGCCGCAGAACCCAACGGACGCCGCGAATAAGGCCTATGTTGACGCCGCCGGCAGCGGAAATCTGGCTTCACCTCCTCCTATTGGCTCTGTCACTCCGAACACGGTCAACGCCACGGTGCTGACTTCAGCGGATGCCAGGACCGCCAACTTCCCGGTTATGGATCTGCGCAACTACGGCCTGGTGGGAGACGGCATCCGGCTGCAAACCTGCAACATCGCCAGCGGGCAAGAAGTCGTCACTTGCACCGGTTCCACCTTTAGTTCCGCCGATGTTGGCAAGGGGGCTTTTTTTGCCGGGGCCGGAGCCTCCGGCGCTTATCTGAATTCCACGATTGCAAGCTATCAATCGGCAACCCAGGTTACGTTGGCTGCCCCCGCTTCGACGACCGTCTCCGGGAGAACTCTCTTCTACGGTACGGACAACACAGCGGCGTGGTGTGCCGCTATGAACTGCATCCATGCGAACGTACCCAATAGCGTCTTCACCGTGCAACCGGGGCGTACCGTGAGACTTCCCCGCGGAACCTATCTGCTCACCGGTTCGGCGTACACCCGCAATGGCGATCAGTTGATGGGCGATGGATACACCGGCACCGAAGTCATGCTGTTCGATCCGACCGGCAATATCCACCTCCTGTACCTGGGTTCCAACGCCAGCGCGGGCGCCAACACTGGAACCCTGGACAGCGGCGGCCTGGAGAATCGAGTTTCGGGAATCTTCTTTGCCACGCCGGAGAGCGGCCCCGGCTATTGTGTGGATACCAACGGCTATTCCGGCTGGGACGTCGACCACAACTGGTTCCAGTGCGGCGTCGGCATCTTCGTCAACAACAGCAACATAGGCCGGGTCACCGACAACACCTGCGATTCCTCGACCGCACAGTGCATGATCGTCAAGGGCAGCGGTACCGATTACGTGTCCGACGCCACCCACTCGGTGCTCATTTCCGACAACCTGTGTTATGCCCCGTACTACTCCTGCGTTCAGTTCGATGGCGCTTCCGGCGTGAACTTCGTCAACAATGTCCTCGACTACGCCAAGGTCTTTTCGCTGTACTTCTTCAGCGCGGCCGGTAACACTTCCTATCGCATCAATGTCAGCGGCAACGTCTTCACCACCTCTCTCGGCCCCGGGTATTACACCCCGACCCAGCAACACATTGCTGTGCTCAGTCCGCTGGTCCGCTCCAACATTGGCCCCAACAACGTCTTCAGCAAGTCGCAGGACGCCGACATTTTCGTGAACAACCCCGGAGTGGTTGGTCTGGACATCGCCGGGAACAGCTTCTATGGCGGCCAGTTGACTTGCGGCGGTTCCTGCACCGCCTCTTTGCAGATCGCCAATGCCGGGGCCGGTATCGCTGTCGACAAGAATAGTTGGTACAACCCCGGCGCATACGCCGCCGACTTCCAAGTGCCGGTCTATCTCGCCCATAACTATTGCACCAGCCCCTTCTCCGTGGCGGCTCTCCCGGCGAACGACTATGACAAGGCCTGTTTCCGCTTCGCCTCGGCTGCGGACTCCGGGCTGATCGCCCGCGACAACCGTACCGACTCCACCACTGTCGCGGCCCTGGCCATTCGTGGCGGAGTCAGCACTGCCAGCACCAGCGAGAATCGCTCCGGCTGGGCGACTGCCGATGTCTACTACGACGCAGGGGCCGGTTCCTTCGATTCGTGGAATGAGCGCATCTTCAACTACACCCTGAATTATGGGTTGTTTACCGGGATGCTCGACCCCCACACCGGCAATGCCTCCATTGCCGGCTCGCTCACTTATCGCAACGTAACCGGCGTGCAGTATCTCGTCAGCCACTACGCCACCATTCAGGCTGCGATCAACGCGGCCTACAACGGCGGCACTGTGCTGGGTGCCGTGATCGACGATCGTACTTCGCCGTACACCGGGCCAGGCTTCATCCTCTATGACTCAGTGACGCTGAAGCTGGCGGCCACCAGCTACACCATCACCGGCACCGTGACTTACAACAACGGCAACAACAACGTCACGGCGGGAATCGTCGCGCTGCCAGGAGCGCGCCTTATCGGCGCCAGCACTTCCTCCAATCACGGCACCATCATCACCGCGGGCAACGCACTGAACGCTGACCTAATCGCCACTTCAACCGTCGGCACCGGAATCGGTTCCTCAGCCCAGTGGTGGCATTGGGGAGGCTTCGAGGACCTGCGCGTCACCGGCAACGGCGCCAATCAGACCGCTGGCAATTGCTTCAACATCGAGAACATGGGCGAGACCGCTTTCCTGCGCACCATCGAGGTCAGCAGTTGCTATCTCGATAACATTCTCTTCACGGGAGCATCTGCCACAGCGTCAGACATCGCCAACATTACCACCAACAGCGCCGGGCGCTACGGCTTCAACTTCAACAACCTTAGCGGGGTGGCGGTGGTGCATGGCTTGAGTGGCGATTCCAACACCACCTCGATTGTGCGCCTCAACGGCGGCCAGTCGGGGACCCTGACCATCCTCGGATTCAAGACTGAGGAAGAAATCAGTGGCCAGGATCCTCTCATCACCATCGACCAGACCGGCCAGAGCGGCGCCCAGCCCAGCCTGTACATCGTCGGCGGTTACACCTTTGGCCGCAGCGGCGTCAACGATGTCATCAAGTATGTGAATGGGACTACGGGCACTACTCCGTACATCAGCGTCAATAATTTCTACGTGCAGGACTACGTCAACGCCGTGAACGACGTGGTCAACGGCCGTACCACGGCAGCCGCCAACATGAACAAGGTCCCCTTCTACTACGGACCCACCGGAGGATTTCTCTCCGGGCAGGCCTTCACTCTCGATCTGAACACCTTCATTCAGTCGCCGCACTCCGGCAACGGAATTCTCACGGAAATCTTCGGTACCACCAGTTCGAACGAAACCATTGTGGCTGCCAGCGGCAGCTCCACCAGCGTCAGCACCGGTGGCATTGGCTTCCGCATGCCCAACCGGACCACCTACGGCCAATCGCCCGAGCTGTTCGCCAAGATGACCTACGCGTTCCCCGGCGGAATTCCCAACACCCAGCAGTGGGAATTCATTCCAGCAAAGCTAGGCGGCGACAACAGCACGCGCTGGCTGGGCGATCCGAGTTACCGCTGGGATGAAATCTATGCCACGGACGTCAACACCACGACGGCCACTGTGGGCACGCTCAACGTCACCACCTGCAACGGTTGCGGAAACGGCGCCCATCTGGTCGGCGGGACCATGCAAGGCGCAACCTCAACCCTCACCGGCAATAGCGCCGATCAAACCATCTACACCGCGACGCTACCGGCGGCCACCTTCGCGATCGGCGCGGGCGTCCACTGCTATGCCAAATGGACACATCCCACAGCGTCGGGGCCATTACCTACAAGTGGACCCTGGGTACCACAACGTGGGCCTACGGCAGCTACACCTCGGCCAGCCAGAATCTGGCGGCCGACAGTGAAGTGCTGACCATCTCGTCGCTGTCGTCGCAGTCGGTGAATCTCAGCCCGGTGATCGCGGGTACCGCGATCGGCATTGGCGGCAGCTATGGCAACGCGGGTAGCGAGAACCTGGCCAATGCCGACACCATCAAGCTCACCTTCAACGGCGGCTCCTCCGACCAGGTCAAGGGCGCCACCTTCTATTGTCAGACCGTGCAGTGAGAAGCAATTAGCGGTTAGCAACTGGCTACTGACTACTGACTACTGGCTACCGGCTACTGACTACTGACTACTGGCTACTGACTACTGGCTACTGCCTGACAAGGAGTCGAGATGCAAAAAGCTTATAGCATTCTACTGTCCGTGCTGATGTGCATGGGACTGTGCGTGTTCAATACCGGATGCTCGTCCTCGCAGACGGCAAAGACCGTCAACATCGTAGTGGCTGAGGCCGGGGTAGCGTTGCTGTCGGCTGCGGCCTTTGCCCAGCTGCGGAACGACCCAACACTCGGCGCGTTCTTTGACTCTGTTTACAGTGCGGCTGTTGCGGACTTGCCGCTCATCAAGGATGCAGGCGCGGCTTGGACGGCCAACAAATCAGCCGGCAATCTGGCTGCCCTCTCGGCTGCGGTGAACACGCTCGCCAGCGAGGTTAATGCGCAAGTCCTGGCGGCCAATAAAGTGGCGAACACCGATTCGGAAAAGAGCGTCCTCGCGGCACTATTACTGTTCTCCGCGACGGTCAACGGCATGGCCGCTGCCCTGTCTGGAGTAAGTGCGAAGCTGCTACTTCCTAGCGGCTACCGCGAAGTTTTGGCGCTGACGCCGCGCTCCACGCAGGAGCAGGTGGCTAAGGCTTACGGGGTTGCGCCCGAGTTTATGGGCGGAATGTAGGTAACCCGCAATGCTAAACATCAACCTCAAGATAATGCGCGCCCTCATCTTCCTGATGGGGGTCACGCTGAAACGATTGGAGAAGAAGATGTCCGTAGACTTTTCAAAACTCAATAGCTCGATTTCCCAACTGTCCAGCGACTCCGACCGGATCATTGCCGGATTCCAGTCGGCTGACTCTGACGCCCAGGCAGGCGTTGACGCAGCCAAGACTGCGGTAGATGTGATTGACGCCAAGATCAACGCAGCGGACCCCGCCAACCCGCCAGCGTAAACCAGGTCCTTGGAGCGGGGAAGTGAACAGGTGTCACGCGTGGCCCATAATCAGGAAAGCCGGATCGTTACCGGCGACCGCTACCAAGTTTCCCTTACGTGACCCAGCGATGCAATATCGCACACCGCAGGGACGGCACGCCCTCTCTGGACCGCTTCCTTGAATGGGAGACGTTTGTCCTGACAACCGACAACTGACAACCGACAGCTGATACCTGCTTTACGCTTCCAGGAGCACTGCGGTGGGTAGAAAACAAACGACAAAACGCAAGAACGCGACCGAGCCGAAAGCGGCGACGTCCACACCCGGAAAAACGCCGCCCGCGCCGCCTGTCGAAGCTCCGGTTAAAGATCCTGAACTTTCGCACGCGGAAGCCCTCGAGGTCCTGAAGGAGTGCGGTGACAACCTCGATCAACACCCGCAAACCCTGACCTCCTGGAGCGGCCCAATACCTCGGGGGATCGCGACCGTTCGTGAACTTGCCATGCATACCATGCTGAAGATCCGCGACAAGCGCGGGCACTTGCTCCGTCTGCATCTCAATCGCGCCCAGCGCGACCTGGAGAAAACCAGCGGCAAGCGCAACATTGTCCTCAAGGCCCGCCAGTTGGGCGTCACCACCTATGTTGCCGCGCGCTTCTTCGTCAGTTGCATCACCCGGGAAGGGACCTTGAGCGTGCAAGTCGCGCACGATCAGCGCTCCGCCGAAGAGATTTTTCGTATTGTGCACCGGCTCTTGGAGAACCTGCCAGAGTCGCTGCGTCAAGGCGCGCTGGTGACCTCGCGCGCCAACGTCCGCCAGATCGTGTTTCCCATGCTGGACAGCGAATATCGCGTGGAAACCGCGGCGGACCCCAACGCCGGCCGCGGGTTGACCATCCACAATCTGCATTGTTCGGAGGTCGCCCGCTGGCCGCGTGATGTATCGGAAACGCTGGCTTCGCTGCGTGCCGCCGTCCCGCCCGAGGGCGAGATCTTTCTGGAGTCCACCCCCAACGGCGCTGGCGGCACCTTCTACGACGAGTGGCAGCGCGCTCCGCAAACCGGCTACGTCCGCCACTTCTATCCCTGGTGGTGGGACCCGAATTATCGCCGCGAGGTGGAGATCGTCGAGTTTAGCGAGCAGGAGCGCGAGCTCATGCACAAGCACAATCTCGACCCAGCACAAATCGCCTTTCGTCGCGAGATGCGCGCCAACTTTGGCAATCGCGCGCCCGAAGAATACGCCGAAGATCCAGAGAGCTGTTTCCTCGCCTCCGGCGATTGCGTCTTCGATTGCGACATCCTGGACGAGCGCCTGAAACAGCCTCCGGCGATGGTGGAGTCGACCGACAACGGCAAACTGCTCACGTTCTTCCCGCCCGTCGTGGGCGGCAACGGCGTCACTCCCAAGCAATACATCATTGGCGTGGATCCGGCCGGTGGCGGCTGCGATGGCGATTATGCCTGCGCCCAGGTCATCGAGCGCTCCACCGGTCTGCAGTGCGCCGAGCTGCGCGGACATTTCACGCCGCAGGAGTTGGCGGCTCGGGTCGCGGTTCTGGGCCGCAAATACAACCAGGCACTGGTGGCCGTGGAACGCAATAATCATGGACACGCCGTGATCGCGCACCTCGCCATGAGCGTCGGCTATCAGAACTTATATCCCGGTGGTGGCCCGCCCGGATGGCTCACCACCGCGGCTTCGCGTCCTCGCATGTTGGAGAACTTCGCCGCCGTGCTGTCGAGTGCGTCGTTCCTCTTCCTCAGCCCGCGGTTGTTGCAGGAATGTCGCACCTTCATCCGCCATCAGGACGGCACTTCGGCCGCTGCTGGCGGCGCGCATGACGACACCGTGATGGCCATGGCCATCGCCTTGGCCGTCCGCGCCGAAGTTGTGGTGCGCCCGCCGCAGTCCATGCGCGAGTGCAATTTCGCCATCCTGCAAACAGCATAGGTCAACGAGCATGCGCATTCGTTCGGGAGGTTCGAAGTGCATAAACATCCGAATGGCAACTGGCTACTGACTACTGACAACTGTCTCACACGCCTATGTGACGTGTGACGGCGCAATGGCAGGCCTCTCCGCGCTAGCATGAAATGCGGAAACTGCCGTGATGGTCTGGCCGCTCACGCACCCTCGTATGCGTGATTGGCCGTGCGACGCGGAGGTGATGGCCGTGATGTACGGCCGCAATGGCCGTTGCGGGCGGTTTCCACGGCACGCTGTGGTAGGGACCGCCCCGTCGCTCCCGCTGGGCGAGAAATACCGAATTCCTGGTTGTTCAGGACGGAGCTCGGGTGCCCCACCCTTTCGCCCGCTTTTGGCGAAAGGGTGGGAAACGACGAACTCATCGTTGCTAACGGCGGTCCTTTGTTCGTTCAGGCGGTCCAACACGTACGCAGGATGCGCGGCGGCGCTCAGAGTCACCTCATGCGCTGCGCCGACGGCTTCTACTACGTCGTCAAGTTTCAGAACAACCCGCAGCACACGCGGGTCTTGGTGAACGATTGGCTGGGCACGCGCCTGGCTGAGATGGTGGGTCTGCCGGTGCCGGTGGCCGCCGTGGTCAACGTGCAGCCCTGGCTGCTGGAGCACACGCCTGACCTGCGCATCGAACTTTGCGGGCATCGCACCATGTTCACTCCCGGGCTGTCCTTCGGCTCTCGCTACGTGGTCTCGCCACTGGAAGGTCAGGTTTACGACTATCTGCCGGAATCCATGATCGCGCGGGTCCGCAACCTGCGCGACTTTGCCGGCATTCTCGCCCTCGACAAGTGGACTTGCAACGCCAATGGCCGCCAGGCGGCCTTCTGGAAGCGTGTGCGGGAACGTAAGTTCACCGCCAGCTTCATTGACCAGGGCTATTGCTTCAACGCCGGCGAGTGGAATTTTCCCGACGCCCCGCTGCGCGGCGTATTCGGACGCAACGATGTTTATGCGTGTGTCACATCGTGGAACAGCTTCGAGCCCTGGCTCGGTCGCATCGAGACTTTCCCCGAGAGTTCGCTGTGGCCGCTCGCCGACGAGATTCCTCCGGAGTGGTACAACTCCGAGGGCGACGAGTTGGAACGCCTGTTGCAACGGCTGTTGGAACGGCGCTCGCGCGTACGCCAGTTGATTCAGGATTTCAAGAATTCATCTCGAAACCCCTTCCCGAACTGGCGCGAGGTGGTGAATTAGTGTGAACCACAGAGACACAGAGGCACAGAGAGGGAAGAGAATAGTAAATGATTTCAAGTTTCGGGTTGCGAGCTCGGTAAAATTCGATAATTCCGTACTCGTTGGCATATGGAGGGATCGACACATCGGGTTTGGCTGAGTGCTGAGTGCTGAATGCTAATTGCTAATGCCTGACTTCAAACACTGCGACTTCTTCCTCCTCCGCTACGTCCCCGACGTAGTCAAGCAGGAGTTCGTCAATGTCGGCGTAGTCATGCTGGAAGAAGGCGACGGCGGCTTCACCGATGTGCGCTTCACGCGTGATTGGCGTCGGGTGCGCTGCCTCGATCCCGAAGTGGATATCGAACTGCTGCAATCCTACGAAGACGAGCTGCGCCGCCTGCTGCAATCGCGCGCGGCCGAGGTCATCAACTACAAACTGCCGATGTCGTGGCGCGAGTGGCTGCTCGACGTGATGCAGCAATCGTTTTCCGGCGCGCTGCAACTGGCGCCTATGCAGGGCGTACTGACCGAATCGCCGCAGGTTGAGCTAGGCATTCTGGCGCGCGCCTACCTTGAGTCCGAACGCCGTGGGCCGCTGCGCGAAGCCGCCGGTCGCCGCGCCATCTACAACGTCATGCGTGGCGCCTTCGAGCAGGCTGGCGTCTGGCAGTTAATGCGGAAAGACATCGCGGCGGCGCGGTACATGCCGGGCGATCCGTTGAAGATTGACTGCGGGTATCGCACCAACGGCGTCGTCCACATGTTTCATGCGGTGCCGCTGGCAACCGATGTGAACGCTGCCAAGGTCCTGGCTTTCAGTTATCCCGGATTGCAGGACGGAATCCTGACCGCGGAGGGCGCGATGAGCAGCATGACCGCCATTTCTGAGGACGGGTTGGACTTGCACGACGAAGGAGTCGCCTTCGCCCTGGCGACCCTCCAGCAACTCAACATCGACGTTGCCCCTATCGGCCGGACGCCCGCGATCGCCGAGCGGGCACGAATAGAGCTGAAGTTGTAACGCCGCCGCTGCGCGGCGCCGAGTCTTTGCTTCTGCACACGATCATGTGACCGGTCACTGAGCACTAGAAATAGAAGCTGTCTCATGCATCCGGCTTTGAAGGGGCACGGCTTCA
>PLQW01000139.1 GCA_003160215.1 Acidobacteriaceae bacterium | reverse complement strand
ATTAGTGTTAACACGCCCTAGTGTGGATCTCGGCCTGAAAGATCAACTGCTGCACGCCCGGCTGAGGCGATTCCGACTGAATGACGTTCAGCTTCAGACGACGCACTTTGAGACCGGTCCAGAAGGCGACTTCCGAGCTAGCCGTGGAAGCGCCTGCGGCGGTGGCAACCTGGGCCGGAGGATTGCTGCTGTAAAGCGCCTGCAGTGCCGCGACGTTTCCCCTAATCACTGCCGCCTTCCATTGCTCCAGAGGTGGGAACGCCGCAACCGGCTTTGCTGTCGGCTGCGGAGGCGCCTGTCCCGCGCAGTACAACGAGAGGACTGCGACGGCAAATATTAGTAAAGCGCGGGCGACGCACCGCCGGCGAAACCTCATGTGTCTCCTTCCAAAGCAGTTTCCGAATTACTTAGTCCGCCCGCGTACGGGTAGAGTGGCGCTTCAGCGCCGCGTTAAGCGCAGCCTTCAAGAACGGGCCGGCTTCAGCCGGCGGCACTTCTATTTCGTCCGCGCTAGGCCAATACTCGACTGCTCTAATGTCCTCCATGATACGGATGCCCCTTGAGGATGGTGAATCCCCGATAGAGCTGCTCCAACAGCACGACGCGCGCCAGTTCATGCGGCAGCGTCACCTTCCCGAAGGACAGAACGTTAGACGCGGCGGCTCGCGTGGCGTCACTCCAGCCATCGGCAGGCCCGACCGCAAACAGCAACTCCTGGGTGTCGTGCGATTGGTGATACTGGAGAAAGTTGGCAATCTCTTCCGAAGTGAGCTGGCGCCCCCGGGCATCCAGCAGCACCAGCACCGGCGGTTTACGGCTTGTGCTTTTTTCCACCAGCTTGAGCAGCGCGGCTTCCGATGTCAGCTCTTGCGCATCGCAGGCGGCATAGCGCGAGAGCCGCTTCAGGTATTCCGCGGTCAACGATTGAATGGGCGAGCTGCGGGTCCTGCCAATCCATGCGATGCGAAGCTTCACGGCTCAGGAACTCTTGCGCGGACGCGTGGTCGTGCCGCGCTTGCGAGGAGCACGTTTTGCCGGCGCCTTGGCCGCTGTTTTCTTGATCTTGGCTGGCTTCGCACGAACAGCGGTCTTCTTGGCTGCGGGTTTGCGAGCAGGCTTCTCCAGGTCGGCGAGTTGCAGCCGCTTGGCCGTCTTCCACAGCCGCTCCAGATCGTAAAACTTCCGCGCGCTCTCGGAGAAAATGTGCACCACGAAGTCGACGTAGTCCAGTAGGACCCAATCGGCCTGGTTGTAGCCTTCGCGGTGCGAGGGTTCCACTCCGGTAGTGCTGAGCTTCTGGTCCACCTCGTCGGCGATGGCTTGTACCTGCCGCGGATTGGCGCCTGAACAAATCACGAAATAGTCGGTGAAACCGCTGGCCTGCTCGTCGAGTCGTAGGATGCCGATGTCCGCAGCCTTCTTCTCCTGACAAGCGCGCACGGCAATGGCGACTTGCGCCCTCGATTCATTTCTCTTCATACGTTCGGCTCGGTTTGCCTCGAGTTACTTTTCTTGCTTGCTGGCTGGATTTCGATACAACTGCTCCTTCTGGATGTATTCCGCTACAGCGTCGGGGACTAGCCGCTTCAGCGCGCCGCCCCGGCCCACGGCCGCGCGGATCTGCGTGGCCGAAACATTTTCGTGGGTCTCGGGCAGCATGTGCAGGGTAGCGCCCGGCAACACCAGCGGTCCCTCCATCTTCCGCTTGCGAAACAACTTTGTCACGGCCTCCCCGGGCCGCAACTCCCCCGGCAACGAGGAAGCGACATCGGCCAGCGAGTACCCCGGACGCGCGGCCACGATGAAATCGCACTCGCCCAGCAGGGCCCCGGCCTCGTGCCACTTGGCGATGTCCTTGAACGCGTCCATGCCTATCAGGAAGTATAGGTGGTCGCTCTTGCCCAACGCTGCTTTCACGCGGCGGACGGTGTCAATCGAGTAGCTCGGCTTGCGGCGGCTACCGTCAGTCGCGGGATCGGCAGCTTCCAACAGCGNNCAACCATGGCGTAACGATGATAGAACGGCAGGATCGGCGTCTTCTGCTTGTGCGGCGGTATATCGGCGGGAATAAACCAAACTTGCTTCAATCCGAACTTCGCGGCGGCAGCGCGGGCCACGATTACGTGTCCGCGATGAATGGGATCGAAGGTTCCGCCAAACAGTGCGATGTTCATTTAATAGCGATCGGCAGTCGGCAATCAGCCGTGGGAGACCGGGAAAACCCAAGCTTACTTTGGCGGCTGCTTGGAATTGTCCTTCATCTGGTTGGAATTCTTGATGAAGAGCACGGTCTTCCAGATGTCGTCATCTGACAGCACGCCGTCCCATCCGGGCATGGCGGTGTAGCGTATGCCGTACTTGACGACATAGAAAAGATTGCCGTCAGGATCGTCGGGGGTGTGGCTCATGAGCTCCGGCACTGACGGATAAAACTTCGTCCGCATGGGCGACGCGGGATCTTTCAGACTGCCGTGGCACAAGGCGCAGTTCTTGTCATAGGTCATCGATCCATCCATGACATTGTCTTGCGTCGGCTGAAAAGGATTCGTCTGCTTGGGGGCGTGACCCTCCACCCACGCGTCCAGCGACTTCATGGCTGTCTGCCGTTCCAAGGTACTGGGCGTGTTGCCCACGGCCCGGGTGTCGAAGTGTCCCGTGGTCGCGTAGTAATAGGCCCCGCCGAAAACAACGAGCAGTGTAATGATGATTCCCACGATGAATCCGCGCATGTTCCTCCTCTGAGCTTTTCGCTCCGCTCCGTCGCCGGAGGATTCCTTATCGTACTATGAGCCGGTGCGATTGCCGATTTCTGAGTTGTCATCACNNGCTTCGCTCGTAATGACAAATCCAGGACATTTCACATGGGAAATTACTTATGCAGCGATCTTTACCCCTGAGGTGGCTTTAGTTTCGGTTTTTATGGGATGTGCTTATCGAACCAGTATCCCGCTCAGTACCTCCGCAAGCGCCGCGCTTCGCGCACCACGTCTTCCACTTTGGGGAGAAAGGCTTCTTCCAGCGGCGGCGAAAACGGCACCGGGCTGTCGGCGGAGGCGATACGCACGATGGGCGCATCCAGCGCGTCGAAACACTCTTCGTTGATGATGGCCGCCACCTCTCCGGCAATCCCGCCAGTCTTGGTGTCTTCGTGCAACACGATTACGCGATTGGTCTTTTCCACGGTCTGACGGATGGCGTCGCGGTCCAGCGGCAGTACCGTCCGCAAATCCACCACTTCCATCTCGATACCTTCTTTCGCCAGAATTTCCGCAGCTTCCAGCGCTACGTACACCATGGCGGCGTAGGTGATGACGCTAACGTCGCGGCCTTCGCGCACGGTCCTTGCCTTGCCGATCGGCACGGTGTAATCGCCGGTGGGCAGCTCTTCCTTGATGCGGCGGTAAAGAAACTTGTGCTCGAAGAACAGCACGGGATTGTTGTCGCGGATCGCCGACTTGATCAGCCCCTTAGCGTCATAGGCGCTCGCCGGGCAGATGACTTTCAGTCCTGGCGTGTGCGCGAAATAGGTCTCCGGATTCTGCGAGTGAAATGGACCTCCGTGGACGCCGCCGCCCGAAGGGCCGCGCAGCACCACCGGAACCGGCGCGCCCCAGCGGAAATGGGCCTTGGCCAACATGTTGTTGATCTGATTGAAGGCGCAACCGATGAAGTCCATGAACTGGAACTCGGCCACGGGCCGCATGCCGGTGAGGGCCGCGCCGAAGCTGGCGTTGACGATGGCCATCTCCGAGATCGGCGTGTCCACCACGCGCTCGGGACCAAAGCGGTCGATCAGTCCTTCGGTAACTTTGAACGCGCCGCCGTAAATGCCGATGTCTTCGCCGATGCAGAAGACCGCGGGATCGCGCTCCATCTCTTCCCAGATTCCCTGGCGAATGGCTTCAAGATAGGTGACTACTGCCATGGGTAAGGATTCTAATGCAACCGCGGATTACACCACAGATTTCACCACAGAGACACAGAGGCACAGAGAAGAAAGGAGTTCTTTTTCACCACTGAGGTCACGGAGATCACGGAGTTTCTTTTGTTATTTCTTTTCCGTGCTCTCCGTGCTCTCCG
>PLQW01000013.1 GCA_003160215.1 Acidobacteriaceae bacterium | reverse complement strand
AGCAAATCGCTATGCGTTGCTACTGGAGTTGGGACAGAAAGAAACGACCAAACTCCTGTATGAACGAATCGACGAGATTCATGCAGAGTATGGCGACAATACCATCCTGATCGGCGGACCGCCTTGCCAAGCCTACTCACTGGTAGGACGTGCGCGGAATTGCGGCGTCGAGGGCTATGTTGCGGAAGATGACCACAAGCATTTTCTCTACAAGCAGTACATGTTGATCCTCGAACGTCTGCAACCCGCCGCATTTGTAATGGAGAATGTGAAAGGGATGCTGTCTTCGTCCGTCAATAACGAAGGAATCTTCGCAAAGGTTCTCGCGGGTCTTCGTTCAGCGGGTGACCGAGGAGGCTACCACCTTATTGCCCTAGCCCCGCCAGAAGAACGAATATTGAGCCTTTCTTCGCTGGAACCTCGTCCCAGTGACTTCATCATTCGCGCAGAAGACTTCGGCCTTCCGCAGGCCCGTCACCGAGTGATTGTGACTGGACTACGCTCGGATCGTTTGAAGCTTGACCAAGCCCGTCTCGCAGCTGGACTCCTTAAACCACACAGCCACCGCGCCGCAATCGAAGATGTTCTCGATGGTATGGCTAGACTGCGAAGTGGCCTGAGTCATCATGACTCTCCCGATCTTTGGGCACAAGAAATACGAGGTGCGGTCAAGACAGTCATGTCAGCTTTCACCTCTTTTCCCCAGCCTGAGAAGCGCCTCCTCAAAGAGCGAACAGAGCAGTGCGCCCGGGTTTTGCAAGAAGAATCCAAGCACCTTTTGCGAAGCGCAAGGCGTCCCAACGGCTTGGGCCTCAAATGCCCGTCGGCTTTACGGCAATGGCTTTTGGATTCTCGACTCAAGGCTCTACCCAATCACGAGACAAGGGGACACATGGCTTCGGATCTTGCCAGGTATCTTTTCGCAGCCATCTACGCAGAAGTGAAATCGGTAACTCCCAAGGCGAGTCACTTCCCGGATGTTCTTGCACCTGAGCATAAAAGCTGGGCATCAGGAAACTTCAACGACCGTTTCCGGGTGCAGCTCCAGGGACAGCCGTCCACAACGATTACGTGCCACATATCCAAGGATGGACACTACTTCATTCATCCGGACCCAACGCAGTGCAGATCCTTGACTGTCAGCGAAGCTGCGCGCCTGCAAACATTTCCTGACAACTACTTCTTCAAGGGCAATCGAACTGAACAGTTTATTCAAGTTGGGAATGCCGTACCGCCGTTTCTCGCGAAACAGATAGGCGACGCAGTGTTGGCTCTACTCAGCTCGCGACAAGACATAAAAAACCAGTGGATTCACGTCTCTCCGCCGGAAAGGAGCGGCGTCTATTCTTCTCCAACCCGGCTAGGATAGGATTCAACTCAACCAGAACCTGCTGCTGAAGATCGATCTGATGGATGATTTTAACGAAATATGCCTACCTCCGGCTGCTTCCGATCTGCTTGAGTCCATGCGGGCTCTCGGCTATTCGTTCGAGGCCGCTGTCGCCGATCTCCTCGACAACAGCGTCTCTGCACAATCCAGTTCAATCGACATAAGATTCTCGCCACACGACGATCCCTACGTCGTCATTCTCGACAATGGGAAGGGGATGCTGCCAGCCGATTTGACCGCGGCCATGCGTCATGGAAGCAAGAATCCGAACCTGGCGCGCAATGAACAAGACCTGGGANNAACAAGACTTGGGACGGTTTGGCCTCGGCCTCAAAACCGCCTCACTATCTCAATGCAGGCGATTGACTGTTGTTTCTCTGTGCGAAGGGTTTCTCAGTGGTCGATGCTGGGATTTGGATCATATCGCCGTTCGGCAAGATTGGATGCTGCTTCAGCTATCGGACGCTACATTGGCGGGTCTGCCTTGCATCGACCAACTACAGAATCATGGACATGGAACTCTGGTGCTCTGGCAGAATTTTGATCGACTAGGAGCGGGAGAACATTCGATAGAACGGGCGTTCGGCAATCGGATGGATCTTTTGCGCGAGCACCTCTCTCTGGTCTTTCATCGAGTATTGACGCCTACCGCAAGCAACTCGGCAGTCACTATCACAATCAACAACAATCCGGTGCGACCGTTTGATCTGTTTCTTACCCGCAACAAGGCGACTCAGGCACTCCCACCACAGGATTTCTCCTTGGCTGGCGAACGGGTTCATGTTCAGCCCTATATCTTGCCTCACATATCAAGACTTTCCAACGAGGACCTGCGACTCGCCGGCGGCGAAGATGGTCTGCGTCGCAACCAGGGCTTTTATGTTTGCAGGAATCGCAGACTCATCAGTTGGGGATCATGGTTCCGACTTGTGCGACAAGAGGAATTGACAAAACTCGCCAGAGTCCAGGTAGACCTTTCAAACCAGCTCGACCACTTATGGAAGCTGGACATCACCAAATCGACGACCCATCCCCCGGAGGCACTGCGTGAAGGGTTGAAGCAAATCATTGGCCGAATCACGGAAGGGAGCAGGAATGTCTTCGTCTTCAAGGGGAAAAAGGCTTCGAGCGACAAGATAATTCACGCATGGGATCGCTCCATAGTGCGTGATGGAGTCTCCTACAGGATCAACCGGGAACATCCATTGTTGTCAGCCCTCAATGAAGAAGTCCCTTTGCAAACACGCAATCTGTTGCATGATACGTTTGACCTGCTTGAGCAGATGATCCCTTTGGATGCAATTTATCTCGATCTGGCCTCACATATTCGACCAGCCGTAACAACTGAAGAAGGCGATATCAGAATCTCGACTCTCGAAGCTCTTGCGACCCAGATACTTGCCTCCATTGGCAGGGATACAGATGCAGGCCAACGCTTTCTCGATATGCTCGCGACAATCGAACCCTTCAGTTTTCATCCAGAAATTGCCAAAGAGATTGCAGCGAGGCTCAAATGCGTAACACCAATGTAAGTCTCATGGAGCGTGCGCTGCTGGTGCTCCTTCCGAGTGATCGCCCACCGACCGAAGCAGAGGTAAAAACGCTTGCCACGCAACT
>PLQW01000210.1 GCA_003160215.1 Acidobacteriaceae bacterium | reverse complement strand
ACGGGCGACCGCTCGGCCAATCCTGAGAAGGCCGTAGCCTGCTACGAGGCGGCGCTGCGTGTTTTCACAGAGCGGGGGTTCCCACGGCAACACAGAGAAGTCGCCGAAAATCTGTCGTCCGCGCAAGTAACGTTGGCAGATTTACAAACGAGTGGCGACACCTATCCGGCGGAGTGAACCACTCTTCCAGTCACGAAATCTGAAAGTTCTCTGAGAATGCCCTCAGCTAATTTGGTTTGGGCGAAAAGTCATTGGGCCTTTTAATTGAAGAATCATCATCGTCCTTAATCACGTTGCTGTGCCCTTCGGTTAGCCACGAGCCGTGAAGGAACTACCCTTCCAAGACTCGTGCTTGTGCATAGATACCGGCCGCCGGGAACAATTCTCAGTTCATGCATAATCGCCAACGCACTCATTGAGGAGCGGTGGAGAAATCCCGAGGTTCCGTATTGCGGGCGTGTTGCCGGCAAACAGGACATTTGCACCGCTGAGGCAACAGGCTGCTCCAGAGAAGCCCCGCCGGGACGGCTTCAGGGCCACCGCGAAAATCCGACGCTGCCGAGGCAATCCCCGAAAAAACCCGAAGACTTACACATTCACTTGCACATTTTCACAGTTTGGCGAAATAACCCTTTTATTTACAGTCATTTTAAGACAAACGCAAAGCACTTAAAATCGTAGTAAACTCATCCGATAATCGTGATACTATGCGGCGCACATCAAGACGAACCTTGACGCCGCAGCGATCAACATCATGAGGCCGAAGCCAAAGAAGACGCAGAAACGCGCCAAGCGTTCCAGCTCCACCGGCACTGCCGATCCCGGAAACTGAAGTGTAAATTTCCGCGAGCTGCTCTAAGATAGACACTTGCTAACAGCCACGCGGGCGTGGCGGAATGGCAGACGCAGCGGACTTAAGGAAACTTGAGTGCTCGCCGGGAAACCGGCGATGCAGAACTGCCCAAATTCGGGGAAACCTGCAATGGCAATCCCGAGCCAAGCCTGGACGGAAATTCCGCCAGGAAGGTGTAGAGACTAGACGGGTGGCACCTAAGCCCCAGAGCACCGGGAGAAGGTGAAGGGATAGTCCAGACCACAAACCGCACGCAGGCGCGCGACCGCGCCGCGCACGGGCGGCGAAAGCCGCAGTAGGCATGAAAATCCGCAGGGCTTTACGGCCTGTGTGGGTTCGACTCCCACCGCCCGCACCACCGCTTCTCCATCAAGTCTGCCTGATCTTCTATTGCTTCGAACGGAGTCTCACTGCATAGAAGGTGAACCAGACTCGTGAAATGTTCCAACGCCCCCTTTTCCCGTTTCCTCCAGGGGAAAGCCGGGGTGGGTGGGAGACAGCTTGCGGCCACGTTC
Source organism: Acidobacteriaceae bacterium (assembly GCA_003160215.1). Classification (GTDB taxonomy): domain Bacteria; phylum Acidobacteriota; class Terriglobia; order Terriglobales; family Acidobacteriaceae; genus Bog-257. Next base: position 9,062 of record PLQW01000210.1, on the reverse strand, counting down.
TCCTTGCAAATTCATTACCAGCCTTCCAATGAACTCCCTTTCTCGCCCATGGGCTCTCACGAAGAAGAAGCCTTCGGCACAGCTGGCAACGGCTTGCCCGCGAGTCCTTTCCGCACAAGCCCGGCGAGGAAGTCCGCAAGGGGAGCTATATCTTCTCCGACGCTGGCTTTTTCCAGGGCGTTCACGTAGGTGTTGCGGTCACCGACAGGCACAACTGTCCAGGGATATCCGCCCGATGCCATCATCGCGTTCATCAGAAAACGCCCGACGCGGCCGTTTCCGTCCGTATAAGGATGGATGTAGACGAACACAAAATGCCCAAGCACCACGCGCACGGCCGGTTCGGTTTCTTCGCGCAACAGATCGAAAAAAGCCGGCATGGCATCCCTCACCGCCTCGCGGTTCAGCGGCACATGCATGGACTTCCGAATGTAAACCTGGCTGTTGCGATAACCGGCGAGGTCGGCGGGTTTCAGCAGACCGACGGTGACACTCGGCGCAAAGAGTTCTCGATACCACGTCCCATGATCCTCATCCGCGACCAGACCGGGATTCTCGCCCTGTAGAACCCTGCCGACACTTTTCTGCACAGCCTGATAAGCCTGCCAGTAACCGAGCGCCGCCATGGCGTTGCGCTGTTCCCGATCACCTTCGTTTGTCTCTGGATTCCATGTGCCGCTGCGGACACGTTCAATCAGCTCAGCCGTGACACGATAGCCCTCGATCGACAGGGAATGATACGCATCTGTGACATAGGCGTCATTGACGCGCTCTATGTATGCCTCGACCTTGCGCGGCAAACCCGGCGCTTTCGGGAAGCGGTCAATGACGGGTTCCCGCATTTTCCGCCACAGGAACCGTATCCTATTGACATAGGGCGAGGTTTCGCGGGTCCGGATGACCAGAGACGGCTTGTCCGTGAAGGGATCGTTTTCACGCACGTCGTACCCGGCAGCGGACATCGCCTTCACAATATCGTCCGCTATGCGGTCGCGCCCGATGTTGCGGAAGGCGCCAGCCAGACGGCCGGCAATCACTGTGTGACCGCCCTCCAAGAGCCGGGCAAGAAGGCCGGAAGCATCGCGGATCATCAGCAGCACAGCACGGAGATCCGTCGAGTTCTTCGAAAAACAATTCGGAGAGCACGCGATCAGAGCAGATTCCGCCGAGAATATACGCAGGCCTTCCTTGGCCATCCGGTCTTCGGGGGAAGGCAACGCGGCGCGAAGATCAAGCAAGGATGTGCCATGCGGAAGTCCAGTGACTTTGTTGCGGGCTCGCGGCGACCTCACCACGAGCTGCCGTGGGACCGCCCAATTGCCCGCGTGCAGGGACAAAGACTGTTCGGGCGAGAGGCACCATTTCGCCCCGAAACGCTCTTCCAGATAGACAGCGCAGAAGCGCCAGAACGACGCATACCAGGCCGTGCTTTCGTCCTTCACTTCGTCCGGGCGGCTAGGGATATACCAGCCCTTTATGACCTCCTGGAGAAAGCCATTGGCCAAAAGGCGCTCCCGGTGCGTGCGCGACAGGTCCCTAGCCTGAATGGCGGCTGCGCCATTGGAAGTCTGGAGCTTCCTCAGAATTTCCAGGGACTGTGCGAGTTTTTCGGGAGGTCTGGCCATGAATGGTCCTGAGATTTAGCTTCTTGTGCTGTACGCTAATTAGCCTATTACGTTGTACCATAATTAGCTTATTATGCCGAGCAAATATTAGCTTTTTCTGCGAGTGAAAGGCCAGGGCGTGTCGGAATCACGCCGCGCCGCCCTGATCCGTCGTCCATGACGACGATGATGATGATGGCGTCGTCGCGAAATATAAACCGAGCACGAACCAAGTGCAGGAGCAAAACGCCCGCATTGCAGCATTGCGCGCGGAAGGCTACACATTGCTCAACCGTGAGTTGGGGGACGACTGTAAGAAGACCACCGAGGCAGAGCAGAGACTCAGGGTACAAGCGTTTGTGGATAATTTTCTCGCCGCCAAAAAGACAGCTCAAATTTCAAACTGAGACACTGCCTCTTTTCCGGTAGCGGGCCCGTTTGATTTCCACAGGGGCTACGCTGGGGCTGGCTTACCTATCTTTTGCAGATACTTGGGCAAGTATCTTAAAAAGTCGGGGATGGCCTCCCGATCTCGTCTGATTGTCATACACTGCGACGCAAAACGTTGGCGTGTCAGGACTATTGCTGGCGACGGCGCGTATTGCCCTGGCAGGCCGACGCTTAACCATTTCGGGAAGCCCTGGCATCGGGTTTTCCCCGATGTTCGCTGGTCACAAACTGCTGTGACTTTGGTCGTTGCCGATCTGCGGGAAAGAGTTAGAATAGAGTTGGAATTGAAAATGATTTTCAACTTCATATTCGGCCGCCGTAAGAAACAGCGCAAACACCGCGCCTCCGCCCTGGCTGACTTGCAGCTCGGCGAGAGCGCGATCCTGGGCGATATGGAACTCGCCTTACCGGTAGCGGAACATCTTATGAACCTGGGCTTCGTGCCGGGCCTGGAAGTCACGGTCGCGCGCAGCAGCCCGGGTGGCGATCCCCGCGTGTACCGCGTAGAGGGCATCGAAGTTGCCATGCGCCGCGATCTGTCCCGCCACATCCACGTGGAATTGCTCGGGGCCCCTGCGTTTGGAGACTAACGCATGGGAGCCTCGGCAATGACCTGCCATGCGGTAGCGCGGCCCCGGGAAGAAGCCCTCGGCACATCCTATCGCACGATTGCTGTCGTCGGCCCTCCTAATTCGGGCAAGACCACTCTCTTCAATCGGCTCACCCGTCTGCGTCAGAAGGTCGGCAATTTCCCTGGCGTCACGGTCGAACACCACACCGGATACGTGCGCGACTCCGAAGGGCATGAGGTCGCGCTGATCGATCTGCCTGGAGTCTACAGTCTGACTCCCAAGTCCGAAGATGAAAAGGTAGCGGTCGATGTCCTGACCGGACAGATGCCGGGCACGCCCCACCCGGACGCGGTCATCGTGGTTTTGAATTCCACCAACCTGCATAGCCATCTGGTTTTGGCGGGACGCGTCATTGCGCTTGGCTTGCCGACGCTGGTGCTGCTGAACATGGCCGACGAATTACGCAAGCAGGGCGGCCACGTGGACGTGCTGTCGTTAGCGCGCCAGTTGGGCACTCCCGTCGCGCTGGTCAGCGCTACTACGGGCGAAGGCATCGTTGCGGTGCAGAACTTTCTGTCCTCGGCAACAGCCAGCCCCGAACCCCTGGAACTGCCGGTAGTCGGAAGCACGCGCGGGTATCGCGAGTGGGCCGTGAAGGTCGGTACGAATGCGAAGTATCGCCGTCCCGCGACTCCGGTTTGGACGCAGCGGCTCGACTCCATATTCCTGCACCGCACTTGGGGCGCGATCATCTTTGGCGTAGTGGTCGTCGGCGTCTTCCAGACGATCTTCGCGATTGGCCAGCCGCTCTCGAACCTGCTGCAGCATTTCCTCGATGTCAGCGGCTCGCAGATCGGGAATCATCTCCCCCAGGGGATGTTCAGTTCGCTAATCGTCAACGGCGTGTGGAAGGGAACTGGTTCGGTGCTGGTATTCCTGCCGCAGATTCTGCTGCTGTTTTTGGTCATTGGAATTCTCGAGGACTCCGGATATCTGTCGCGCGCCGCGGTCATCGCCGACCGCACCATGTCGCGCGTTGGCCTGAATGGCAAGAGCTTCATACCATTGCTGTCGGCCTATGCCTGCGCGGTGCCGGCAATTATGGCGACGCGCACCATCGAGAGCAAGCGCGATCGCATTGCGACCATCCTGATCGCGCCCTTCATGACCTGCTCGGCGCGCCTGCCGGTCTACACCATGGTGATCGCGGCGTTCCTGCCGAACCGGCCCGTGCTCGGTGTGTTCCTGGGAACGCGAGCGTTGGCGATGCTGGGGCTGTACGTTCTCGGGTTTCTGATGGCGGTGTTTACGGCGCGGTTGCTGAAGTCGTCGATTCTGAAGAGCAAGGACGCGCCCTTCATTCTGGAGATGCCGCCCTATCGCTGGCCCACCCTTGTATCTCTGGGATTGCGCTTGGTGGACCGCGGCAAGGCGTTTCTCTATCGCGCCGGTACGGTGATCATGCTGGTTTCGCTGCTACTGTGGGCGGCGACGAACTTCCCCATGCATCGTGGACAACCGCCCGCGGTGCAGGACAGTGTAGTTGCCTGGGTGGGTCACGCCATCGAACCTGCGATTCGTCCGCTGGGTTTCGATTGGAAAATCGGAGTTGGACTGCTGACCTCCATCGCCGCGCGTGAGGTGATTATCGCGACGCTAGGCACCTTGAACGGAATCGATCCCCAGTCGCACGCTGTCGACTTGCAGGCGGCGCTGAAGCATGAACTGACGCCCGCGGGCGCCGTGGCTCTGCTCGTCTTCTTCGCGTTTGCCATGCAATGTATGTCAACCGTTGCCGTGGTGCGCCGCGAAACCAACGGATGGAAGTGGCCGGTGCTGCAGTTCGGCTACATGACCGTGGTCGCCTACGTTGCCGCCTTCGCGGCGTACAACATCGTCGGACACTTCATTCACTGAGTGGTCTTCCACTTGCCCGTTAACGGTAAAATTATCGAATCGGAATTCGATATGGCGACCGCACAAATTTCGCTCGAAGAATACCTGCGGACGAGCTACCACCCTGACTGTGACTACGTTGACGGCGAGGTGCAGGAGCGCAACTGGGGAGAATTCGATCATGGCGCGAGTCAGGCCTTTCTCGGTAGCTGGTTTTTTCAGCACCGGCAGGATTGGCAGCTACACGTATTGGTCGAGATGGGAGTCCGTGTCTCCGCAGAGCGGGTGAGAATCCCCGATGTCTGCCTGGTGGCACGAGGCCAGGAAATCGAGCAAGTTCTTACCAAACCTCCGCTGGGTTATCGAGATACTTTCTCCCGAAGACCGCATCGTGCGCTATAACGAGCGGCTCGCCGACTACCGTCAGATGGGTATTCCAAATGTTTGGGTGATCGATCCAGCTAATCGGGTAGGTTACGACTGCAGCACGGCGGCGTGGTTACCGAACGAAGAATTTCGCATAGCCGGTTCCCCGATATTCTTACGGCTCGACGAGCTGTGGAACGAGTTGCAGGCGAATCGCTAATAGCCTTTCCCTCGCTGCGTTCAGCGACGAAGTTTCTTCACCAGCCCCGGCAGCACCTCTCCCGCCTTGCCCAGCACCACCTCATCGAAGAATTTGCCGTTAGCCGGCTCTTCCGGCCCAATATAGATGGCGCGGGCGCCATTGATGCGGGCCATGCGCACGAAGCTGGCCGCCGGCTCGACCACGCCCGACGTTCCAATGGTCAACAGCACGGTGCACACTCTGAGCTGCTCGAAGATGCGATCCATGGCAAAGGGAACTTCGCCGAACCAGCAGATATGTGGCCGCAACAGCGCACCGCATTTCGGGCAGGTGGGAATTTCCGCTCGCGAGAGATACAGGCGCTCGTCGTCAAAGGGTATACTGTGGCAGGTCTGGCGCGAGCAGCGGGTCTGCATCAGGCGGCCATGCATGTGAACGATACGCTGGGAGCCGGCTTGTTCGTGCAGGGAATCGACGTTCTGCGTACAAAGAAAGAAGCGCTCGCCCAGCACGCGCTCCAGTTCCGCCAGGGCCCGGTGAGCGGGATTTGGAGTCACCGTTACCGCCCGCTTGCGCCGCTCGGAATAAAACTGCCAGACCAGTCCTGGATTGGCTTGGAAAGCTTCCGGGGTGGCTACCTCTTCCACGCGATGCCCGCGCCAGAGTCCGTCGGCGTCGCGAAATGTCGGAAGTCCGCTCTCGGCGCTGACGCCCGCACCCGTCAGCACGAACACACGGTCCTGCAATGCCAGCGGTTGGGTCATTGTCCTGCTTGCGTGCCGGCTGCCGGCCACTGCGCCCCCTTGCGAACTATACGATTGCAGCATGGCGTCAGACGATGCTGCGATGTGCCGCACTTGGATACATAATCCTACCGCGTTTCTATATACTGAGTGGTTCGGTCGCCACCGATTTCCGGTCCGGGAATCGGTGCTCGCATCGGTCCGACCGGTAAGGAATCTATAACTTACACATCTGAGACGCAAAGGCCGAGGCTACCCGGGTCGCGGGAGACCGGCCAGGGAGTTTGTCATCCTTGTCCACCGTAACGATATCGAGCCAAGCCACTAGCGTTGACAGCGAGAAGCTGGAGCGCGTCATGGACGCCTTCCGCCGCTGGGGCTATTTCCAGGCCAATCTTGATCCCCTGGGGCACTTCGCTCCGCTCTCCCATCCTGAGTTGGACATCTCCGGCGATGGCGTGGAGGCGGCGCGCCGTATCTACTGCGGCAGCATCGGTGTCGAGTTCATGCACATTCCTGACCCGGAGCGGCGCCAGTGGATCCAGGAGCGGATGGAGTCGCAGCAGCAAGAGCCGGTTGACCGCTCAAGAATTCTCGATCAACTGGTGCGCGCCGGCATCTTCGAGCAGACCATTCACTCCCGCTATATCGGGACCAAGCGCTATTCGCTCGAGGGAAACACGGCGCTCATCCCGCTGCTGGACGAGATTCTCAACACTGCCTCGGTGCAAGGCGCTGAGCAGGCGGTGCTGGGGATGAGCCATCGTGGGCGCCTCAACGTCATCATCAATATTGTGAGCCGTCCGGCGGCGGAGATCTTCGCTGGGTTCGAGGATGTCGATCCGCGAAGCGTGCTGGGCGGTGGCGACGTGAAATATCACGTCGGTGCGACAGGCATTTTTACTGGTGCGGGCGGCGGCCAGGTGCGCATTCACCTGGTCTCCAATCCGAGCCATCTCGAAGCGGTCGATCCCGTGGCCCTGGGACGTACGCGCGCCAAGCAGACGCGAATCGGGCGAGAAGGCAAAACCAGGATCCTGCCAATCTTGATGCACGGAGACGCCGCCTTCGCGGGACAAGGCATTACGGCCGAGACCTTGAACCTCGCCAACTTGCGGGGTTACATGGTCGGCGGCACGGTCCATATCATCGTCAACAATCTCATCGGCTTCACCACCAACCCGAGCGATGCCTATTCCAGCCGCTTCTCATCCGACCTTGCCAAGCGGCTGCCGATTCCGATCTTCCATGTCAACGGCGAGGATCCCGATGCAGTGGTGCGCGTCGGCCGCATGGCGCTCGAGTATCGCTACGACTTCGGTACGGACGTGGTGGTTGATCTCATCGGCTTCCGTCGCCACGGCCACTCCGAAGTGGACGATCCGACTATCACCCAGCCGATCCTGTATCGCAAGATCAAAGACCACCCCTTGCTCTACCAGATCTACGCCAGCAACGTCGGTATGGATGCGCAACCGCGCGTCGAGAAATTTCAGTCCGAACTTGATGCCGCGGAGAAGGCTGGCAAGGGTATGGTCAAGAAGCCGGCGATGCGTCAGTTGCCCAGCTACTGGTCGCCATTTCACGGAGGGCCGTACGATCCCGCCGATGAGGTCGATACCGGACTCACAGCCGATCGCCTGCACCAGATCACCGATGGCCTGGTGAAGTATCCCGACGACTTCCACATTCATCCCAAGGTGCAGAAACTGCTGGAGCAACGCCGCGAGATGGGCCATGGCAAGCGTCCGCTGGATTTTGGCATGGCCGAAGCCTTGGCGTTTGGATCGCTGGCGCTGGAAAACGCGCCGATCCGCCTCAGCGGTCAGGACAGCCGCCGCGGCACCTTCAACCACCGCCATTCCGTGCTGATCGACATCGTTGACGAGAAGGAATACGTGCCTTTGTGCCATCTGGCTCCGCAGCAGGGGCGGGTTGAAATCTACAACTCGGAACTTTCCGAAGCCGCGGTCATGGGGTTCGAGTATGGATATTCGCGCGATTATCCGGAAACCCTGGTCGCGTGGGAAGCGCAGTTCGGTGACTTCGCCAATGGGGCGCAGATCGTCATCGATCAGTTCGTCGTCTCGGGTGAAGACAAGTGGGGCTTGCTGAGTGGACTGGTGTTGCTGTTGCCGCATGGTCACGAAGGCCAGGGGCCGGAGCACTCCAGCGCGCGCATTGAGCGCTATCTGCAACTGTGCGCGCGCGACAACATGCAAGTCTGTCAGCCCTCAACCGCCGCGCAGTACTTCCATCTGCTGCGCCGGCAGGCGTTACGCAAATGGCGCAAGCCGCTCATCTGCTTCACCCCGAAGAGCATGTTGCGCCATCCTGAGGCCCTGTCGCCGTTGAGCGAATTAGAGCGTCCGCGCTTCTTGAATGTCATTCCTGATGAAACCGCACTGCATGCCAAGCGAGTGTTGCTGTGTACCGGAAAGATCGGTCACGAATTGAGGATGGAACGCAGAAAGTTGAAGATGCAAGGACCGGCGATCATTTCGCTCGAGCAGATGTATCCCCTCCCGGATGAAGAGCTCCGCGAGGTCCTAGGCCGCTACAAGAACGCAGCCGAGTTCATCTGGGTGCAGGAAGAACCAGCGAATATGGGCGCACTCACATTCGTTACTCCGCGCTTAAAGCGAGTGGTTGGCTCGAATCTGCGCAGCATCAAGCGTGCCGCCAATGCGACGCCTGCAACCGGCTCGGCGAAGGCCCACGAACTGGAACAGAAGACGCTTCTAACGCTGGCTTTGGACAAGGGAGAGTAAAGACCTCACGCCTCCTGTCTACCTCGACTTGCAGCCAGCCACTTCGGCGAGTGCCATTCCTTCTCCAGCGACCACGCTACCGAAGAAGATGCAAGCTCCGGACGGCCGCCTAGTGCGCTTCCGCTTGGAATTCCTTCCCTTCTATGATCGCACATTCCACGAAGTGCAGCGCCGCAAGTTTGGCTTGCCGCAAGGATTAAAGAGGACTCACTGCTGTCCGGTTAAAAGTCGAACAGAATCAGTTGGTTAGCGTTTTCGGCAAGATTAGTGTCCTCGTCGATGCCCTGAAGGGCGCATAAAATGGGCGTTTTCTCGAAGAGCGTGAGGCTGAGAATCTGTAGGATCTGGTACAGGCTGGCTTCCAGACCCAAGCGCTTGCGCACGATCGCCACCAGCACATACACGGATACCGCAATCCAGATTTGAGTCTTCACCGCGTTCTCGCTGGTGCCGTAGAA